>CAYWDW010001037.1:0-1859 GCA_964457105.1 uncultured Heliobacteriaceae bacterium | reverse complement strand
GAGCCGTTCGTCAATCTATTCAACCGATGTGGCCAAGACGACGCAGGCGCCGATCTTTCACGTCAACAGCGATGATCCTGAAACCGCGCACAACATGGTTCAGATCACGTTCGACTTCCGGCAGCAGTTCCACAAGGACGTGGTGATTGACCTGATCGGGTTTCGGCGTCACGGTCACAACGAAGGCGACGAGCCGAGCTACACGCAGCCGCTGATGTATCAGCGCGTCAAGGAGCATCCCGGCGTGCGCGAATTGTATTCACGGCAACTGATCCGCGAAGGCGTGCTGACGCGCGAAGAAGTTGACCGGATGATTCACGAGCAGGTCGAGCATTACGAAACGATTCTCGCGCGCGCCAAAAACGTGGTCGCCAGCAAAGCGCCCATCGTCCTGATTCCCGAATCCATCGAGGAGCCGGACGGCTCCGATTCGATGGACACCGGCGTGGCCCACGCTGAAATCACGACGATCTCACACGCGCTCGGCAAGGTGCCGCAGGGCTTCAATCTCAATCCGAAAATGGTCAGTCAGATGGCGCGCCGCGTGAAGATGGGCGCGGGCGAAACGCCAATTGACTGGGGCTTTGGCGAGGCTCTGGCTTTCGGGTCGCTCGTGCTGGAAGGCACGTCGGTTCGTTTGTCGGGTCAGGACAGCGGACGCGGCACGTTCAGTCAGCGGCACGCGATTCTGTATGACACCAGAACCGGTCAGCCCTGGGTGCCGCACGAACAGCTTGAACGACACGGCGCGCGGTTCCAGGTTTTTGACAGTTCCCTGTCCGAAGCCGCAGTGCTGGGTTTCGAGTACGGTTATTCGGTCGTGGCGCAGAATTCGCTGGTGCTGTGGGAAGCTCAGTTCGGCGACTTCGCCAACGGCGCGCAGGTGGCGATTGATCAGTTCATCGTTTCGGGCGAACACAAATGGCAGCAGACTTCGCGGCTCGCGCTGCTGCTGCCGCACGGTTACGAAGGCCAGGGGCCGGAGCATTCGAGCGCGCGGCTCGAACGCTTCCTGCAACTTTGCGCGGGCAACAACATTCAGGTCGCTTACCCGACGACGCCCGCACAATACTTTCACCTGCTGCGCCGTCAGATGAAACAGCCGCAAAGCAAACCGCTCATTGTGATGACGCCGAAAAGCCTGCTGCGTTCGCCGCACGCGGTTTCGGCGATTGAGGATTTCACTTCCGGTGGATTCCAGCCCGCGCTTGCCGAACCGGTGACTGATCCGGGGAAAGTCACGCGCCTGGTGCTGTGCAGCGGCAAGGTCTTTTACGACCTCCGGGAAAGGATCGCTGAAACCGGCAACGATCACACGGCGGTCATGCGCGTCGAACAGCTTTATCCCTTCCCGCACCGCACCGTGCGGCAGTGGCTCGGTTCATTTCCGAAGGCGGATAAAGTTGTCTGGTGCCAGGAAGAACATCGCAATCAGGGCGCGTGGAGTTACGTCCGCCCGCGTGTGTTGTATGTGCTGCACGAAGGGCAGTCGCTCGATTACGCCGGTCGTTCGCGCAGCGCGAGTCCGGCGACGGGTTCATATGCCATTCACCAGCTTGAACAGCAGCAACTGGTCAAAGCCGCGCTGGAATAATTTTTCTGCCGCCAGGATGAGAACGCGCATTCGCCGTTTTCATCCTGGCGGAGTGATTACTGCCCGCCTTTTTCCGGTCACGAAAAACCTTCGCACTTCCTCTCATCCGGCAACCGGTGACGGGTTTTTTCGTTGACACTGCTCTGTTGCGCAGCTAATCTCAGGCACAATCCGGAAAATCACTGTGACAGCGTCAGCGGCATCCCGCACATCCCGCAATGCCGTTGAACTGGTGGATCGGGGCGTGCAGACTCACGCGCCTGAT
>CAYWDW010001036.1:0-1868 GCA_964457105.1 uncultured Heliobacteriaceae bacterium | reverse complement strand
CAGCAGGTCAATGCCGATAACTCAAGATACAAGAAAACTTAGTTGACGCTGTACTGATCCTGGTTTGAGCCGAAGCGTCGTCTTTCGCCATCGGCAATCCGCAGTCTGACAAACAGCCGCTTGCCCTGTTCTGGAACGCGGCGGCTTTCAATCCCACGAATCCCGATTTACAATTCCGGCACAGGACGGCAGGACGCAACACGCTGATCGGTTCCGGCTTCAGAAACCGGGAGGCATCGCTCAATCGGCAACTTTCGCATCGTCGAAGACCACACGCTGCAATGCCGCCGGGCAGTCTTCAACGCTGCGCATCATCCGAACCGGCTTGCGCCCTCGAACGACATCACCAACCCGGCGACTTTCGGCAGAGTGACGAGCGCGCACGATACGCCAGATGCAGTTTGCGCTGAAGTAGCTGTTTTAGCCGGGGGTAAGCTGCGTGACAGACACATCCTCTTCATTATCGCGGTGGCAGCTTCTTTGCGCCGCTTATTAACCATTTGGAGAAAAGGCCATGAAAGATCAAACGAACCCATCAACCGAATCGCGTCGCAACTTTGTCAGGACAGCAGCGGCAGGCGCCGGGCTGCTGATCGTTCCGTCAGGCATTGCCTTCGGCTCGGCGGCCAATTCGGCGCTCGGCCTCGGCATCATCGGCTGCGGCGAGCGCGGCAATTATGACGGCGGGCAATTCGTCAACAGCACCGACGTGCGCGTGACGGCGATCCACGATCTGTTCGACGACCGCCTTGAACAAACCCGCGCGCACTTTGACAAAGTGGCCGAAGAGAAAGGTTACGCAAAACTTTCCACGGCGAACATCTTCAAAGGCGGTCACGCCTACGAAAAGCTCGTGCAGTCGAAAGACGTGGACGTGGTGCTCATCACCAGCCCGCCATACTTTCACCCCGAACACCTCGAAGCCACCGTTGCCGCAGGCAAACACGTTTATTGCGAAAAGCCGGTGGCGACCGATGTGCATGGCTGTCAGCGCGTGATTGCCGCCGGTAAAAAAGCGCAGGGGCGATTGAGCCTGCACGTCGGCTTGCAGAAACGCTACGACGAAGGCTATCGCGGGATGATTGATCGCATTCACGCGGGCGAGATCGGCGACATCGTACTCGGCCAGACGTTTTATTACACGAATGATCTGGGCCGCAAAAACAAACCCGGCATGTCCGACCTTGAAGCGCGCATCCGCAACTGGGTCTTCGACCGCGCGCTCTCAGGCGACATTCTGGTCGAGCAGAACATTCACATTCTGGACATCGTCAACTGGGCGCTCAAAGCGCATCCGGTCAAAGCCACCGGCACCACCGGGCGCGCGCTGCGCAAGGAGGTGGTCGGCGTTCCGGCGGATTACCTGTGCAGCGACCACTACATCATGACTTACACCTATCCGGGTGATGTTCACATCAGCTTCAATTCGAATCAGTTCAAGAACAAAGGCTATCGTCAGTCCGGCGAACGCTTCTTCGGCTCAAAGGGCGCGTCCGAATCATACCAGGGCGGCCCGGCCACGATCAGCCTCAATCAGGTCGAGGAAGGGCAAAAGGTCGCCGACAAGATAGACACGGGCAAAGTGAATCTGCATCTGGCCGTCGGCACCAAGATGAAGGCGCTGGTCGAGAGCATCAGGTCGGGCAAGTTCGACAATCAGGCCGAACAGGGTGCCGAAACCACGCTGACGACCATCCTCGGACGGATGGCCGCGCTTTCAGGACGCGAGGTGACGTGGGAGAAGATGCTCAGGTCGAACGAGAAATGGAATCTCAAGCTCAATCTCGACGCGCTCGGCAACAGCGCGGTTTCGCTGAAATAGCCTTGCCACAGGTCAATTTGTAATTGCGTGGATGATACAGTAGCGC
>CAYWDW010001035.1:0-1871 GCA_964457105.1 uncultured Heliobacteriaceae bacterium | reverse complement strand
GGCACCGACGATCATCTGGCTCCTGCGCGCCGGGCTTGAAAAATACGGCTGGCGACTGCCGCTCAGTCTGACCGCATTCTTTGCCGCGACGACGATGTTCACGATCTCAGGCTTTTATGAAGTCGTCGAATTGTGGGATGACAAGTACATGCATTCGCAGCCGGGGATGCGGATTCACGGGCCTTACGACACGCCGAACGATCTGCAATGGGATCTGATCGGCATCGCGGCGGGTGCGGCGCTGACTTACGTCATTCTCAAACTTCGTGAAGCGCGGTCAGTCAAGGCCTCGTGACCGCACAGGCCGCGCCCGACTGTCGGAGCAATCAAATGACCAGTGCCAGTTCAATCATCATCCGTGTCGTGGAAGCGCAGCTTGCCGAAGGCGAACCGCTGATCGTGCGCGAGACGCTGGCGCGACTGCTGGCCGCTGGCCGCAGCCGTGATGAAGCGGTGCGCCTGATCAGCGCGGCCCTGGCCGAAGAAATTTACGAAATCCTCAGCACGCGCAAACCATACAACCAGGCCCGCTACACCCGTGCCCTGAGCCGCATTGAATAATTCAGTCGCCTGTTAACGCCGCCTGCCTGCGCCTGCTGTCTCACATCACCCGCTCGCCCGCTTCTTTCGGTTCGACCAGCACAGTTTTGAATGCTGACAGCCTGACCTGACCCGGCGCGAAGCCTTTGGGTTTGGTGACGAATTTGCGCTCGCAGTATTTCACTGCGACTTTGGCGTCGCTGCGCGCCTGGCTGAATTTGGCGGCAAGCTGCGCCGCTTCGGTGATGGCGCGGGGCGGCAGTTCCTTGCGCTGCGGGTTGCGCAGCACGACGTGCGAGCCGGGATAGTCAGCCGCGTGAAACCACAAATCATAAGATTTCGCCACGCGAAAGGTCAGATGATCGTTGTCGCTGCTGCTGCGTCCGACCAGCATTTCGTAACCGTCACTGGAACGATAGCGCCGCACGCCCGGCAGTTGTTCCGGCTGCGCCTTGCGGCCTGCGGTCACGGCGGGCGCTTTTTTCTGAGTCGCAGGCGCGATGGCCGCGAAGCGTTCGCTGATGGCCGTCAATTCAGGGCGCGTCAGAATTTCGTTCAGTTCCGCGTGTGTGGCTTCAAGGTCGGCGACTTCGCGTTCGACTGCGGGCAGCCGCTCGCCGATGGATTGCAAACCGTGCCGGGCTTTGCGCGCGAGTTTGAAATAATGCTCAGCCGCCGCCTTTGCGTCAGGTTTGTCAGCCGCTGGAATTTCAATCAATGGCTGCGCGGCATCGTAATAATCAGTCACCTGAAATCCGCGTTCGGTTTTGATCGCGTGGTGCAGACCCGCAAGCAGCAGTTCACCGTAACGCTGATGCTGTTCGGCATTGGCATAACCCGCCTGTTCGCGTTTCAGATTCGTCGCCAGTGCGCGCTGTTTTTTCAGCCGCGCTGAGAGCGCCGATTGCAACTGCTGTCGCGCCGCCAGAAAGCTGCGGCGTTCATCAAGCAGCGTGAAATAAGCATCGGCAGCTTCGTTGATGGTGGCAAAGCGCGTGACGTGCTGATGGCCGAGGTGCTTCAGCCTGATCGGCGCCAGCGTCAGTGAAAAATCGTTTCTTCCCGGTTCGCGCCTGAGCGCTTCAAGCGGAGCCGATGAATAAACGGCGGGCTGCGGCGGCTGCGCGAACAACTCCGCGAGCAGTTGATGCAGCGCGGTGGCCGGTGAAACGCTTTCAGCACGCGCGGCGAGTTCGCGGGCGTAAAGCAGATCAAAGCCGATCAGGTGATAGCGCGCGGCTGACATCACGTCGCCGTCGCAGGCCGCGATCAGTTCATCAAATTTTTCAGGCGTCAGGTCGAACGGATCAATTTTGCGAGCGGGCGGATCA
>CAYWDW010001034.1:0-1872 GCA_964457105.1 uncultured Heliobacteriaceae bacterium | reverse complement strand
CGCGGCCATTCGCGGCGTCAAAGAGGCCGTCGCGCGCGGCGAAATTACCGAGGCGCGCATCAGCGCTTCAGCCGAAAAGATCCTGCGCGCCAAGGCTGCGCTTGGTTTGCCTGAACGCCGCCTGGTCAGCCTTGAAAACGTGGACCGCGAAGTTGACGCAACCAGTCACAACGCGATTGCTCAGGAGATTGCCGAACGTTCAATGACGCTGGTGCGCGACGAGGCGCGCCTGGTTCCGCTGAATCTGAAGCCTGACCTGCGCGTGCTGAACATCACGCTGGCCGATGATGACGCGGCTTTTACGACGCAGCCATTTCTGGCCGAACTGCGCCGCCGCATCTCAAACGTCAGCAATGTGACGATTGAGCCGCGCTCATCTGAAGCCGAAATCAAACGGCTGACTGACCGCCTGGAAAAAGAGCCGGGCAGTTTTGATGTCATTATTCTCTCAAGCCTGGCGCGGGCGCGCAGCGGCAAAGGCACCGTCAGCCTGCCTGCAATTGAGCAGCGGCTCGCCGAAGAACTGACCCGGCGCAACCTGCCGCTCGTCGTGATTTCATTCGGCAACCCGTACCTGCTCACGGCGCTGCCTGCCGCCGGAACTTACCTGGCCGCTTACAGTCCGTTCCCGTTCAGTCAGCGTGCAGCGGCGCGGGCGCTGCTGGGCGAAACCGATGTCACAGGCCGCCTGCCGGTGTCATTGCCGGGCCTTTATCAGCCTGGGCACGGACTTGAGATCAGACGCGCTCAGAGCCGGTAAGCTGCACAACATTCTTTTCGGAGCAAAGCCGCTTGAATCTGATGCTGTTTCTGCTGGCATGGGCGCTGTGGTGGTGGGCCGGTCTGGGGCTGGTCTGGCTGCTGGTGCCGACGGCGCGCCCGCTGCGGTGGCAGGAACTTTTCGGCCTTGCGGTGGTGTGCGGTTCCGCCGTGATTTCGGTGGCTTCGTTTGTCCTGGGCTGGTGGCTGGCCGGGACTTCGCTGCGCCTGGCTGTCACGGCGGTATGCGTGTTGACAGGCCTGGCCGGATTGATGCGCTGGCGGCGCGGCGCGGGTCACATCACCTGGCCGGTGATTGAAAGTCACAGCGATTACCTGCTGCTGCCGGTGCTGGCGTTGCAGGCGGGGTTTGTGTTCTGGTTGTCAGCGCGGTCGGCGCTGCTGTGGGATGGCTTATTCAACTGGGAGATCAAGGCGCAGCTTGCGTTTCAGAATGGCGGCAGGCTGCCGGTTGAATACTTCACCTCGCCGGTTTTGCAATGGAGTCATCCTGAATATCCGCTGCTGCTGCCGCTGACCGAGGCGTGGTTTTTCGGCTGGCTGGGCGTGGCGCATCAGGGGATGCTCAAGCTGCTGTTTCCGTTTTTTTACCTGGCGGCGGCGGGGCTGCTGGCGGCTGGCGGCGCGGTGATTGCGCGGCGGCGCGTGGCGTGGCTGCCGGCGGTGATGCTCTTTTTTCTGCCGCAGCTTTTGTTCAGGGAAGGCAGCGTGACTTCGGGTTATGCCGATTTTCCGCTGGCCGTCTGTTATCTCGCCGCCGTGCTGCTGCTGGCTGAATACTATTTGCATAATGATCCGGCAGTGTTGCGGCTGCTGGGCTGGATGGCGGCGACGCTGCCCTGGGTCAAACAGGAAGGCGCGATGCTGTGGTTGTGCGTGTGCGGCCTGGCAGCAGTGAATGCGCTCAGAAAAAAACAGGTCGCGGCTTTGATTGGGGCAATGCTGCCGGGCGCGGTGGTGATTGTGGCGTGGATGATTTTTATCAGGCTGATGAAGGCTCCGGTCGGTCAGGATTATCTGCCGCTGACGATCAACACGCTGCGCTCAAATCTGGCGCGCCTGCCGGTGATTGGCGAGGCGCTGCTCACCGAA
>CAYWDW010001033.1:0-1874 GCA_964457105.1 uncultured Heliobacteriaceae bacterium | reverse complement strand
GCGACCGTGCCGATCAGGCCCGCGATCGTGCCGAACAGGAACGCGAACGCGCTGAGCAGGAACGTGAGCGCGCCGGGCAGGAACACGAACGCGCCGAGCAGGAACGCGAACGTGCTGATCGTCAACAGCAGCGCGCTGATGAAACAGAAAGACTGCTGGCGCAGGAACGCGAGCGTGCAGCGCGGCTGGCGGAGTTGCTGCGCGAGATGGGCAAAGACCCCGGTCAGATTTGAACTGCCCGTCGTGGCCTGGCGCGAGCCGCACCAGCCGGATGACTGATCGCCGATCAGCAGCAGGGCTGATTGCTGTTGACGAATCCGACCTGGTGTGCGGCCATTGCGGCCTCCAGGACTTTGCCGGGATTGAGAATGCCATTGGGATCGAGCGCCCGCTTGATGGTTTTCATCAGTTCAATCGTTGGCCCGCTCAGCGCCAGATCCAGAAACGGCGCTTTGGCATAACCGACGCCGTGTTCGCCTGAAATCAGCCCGCCCAGTTCAACGGCCTTCCCGAAAATCTCACGCACCGTTTCAGCGCCGCGCTGGCGTGTCGCCTCGTCGTTTGTTTGCAGCATCACATTGATGTGCAGATTGCCGTCTCCGGCGTGGCCGAAAGTCGGAATCAGAAAGCCGGAACGACGGCTCAGGCCTTCGAGAAATTCAAGCATTTCAGGAATGCGCGAACGCGGCACGACAGCATCGTGATTGAGCTTGATGATGCCGGTGCGGGCAACTGCCGGAGACATTTTGCGGCGCACTTCCCAGATGGCAGCGGCCTCTGCGTCGCTCGTGGCTTCGCGGAACTGAAGCGCGTGATGCTGCGCGCACATTTCACGCACGATCTGCGCTTCGCGCGTGACGGCTTCGCGCAACCCGTCAACTTCGATAATCAGCAGCGCGCCGGCCTCGCGCGGCAGGCCCGATGGTTCGTAATCCTCAATGGCATTGATTGACACGCGGTCAAGCAGTTCAAGCGCGACCGGCAGAATGCCTGAACTCGTGAAATCGGCCACGCAGTTGCAGGCATCACGCGCCGATTCAAAAATGGCGAGCGCCGTTCTGCGAGTTTCCGGTTTCGGCAGCAGCCGCAAAATCGCGCGGGTGACAATGCCGAGCATTCCTTCGCTGCCGATCATCAGGCTTTCAAGGTGAAAGCCGGTTGAATTTTTCGGCACGCGCCCGCCCGCTTTGACGATCTCTCCGGTGGGCGTCACAAAATCGAGTCCCAGCACAAACTGTTTCGTATTGCCATATTTCACGCAGTGCGGGCCGCCGGCATTGAGCGCAATGTTGCCGCCGATGAACGATTCCTTCCAGCTTGACGGGTCGGGCGGATAAAACAGACCTTCGGCTTCAACCGCCTGCGCCAGTTGATAAGTCGTCACCGCGGGTTCGACCACAGCCAGCAGATCGGCCTGGTTGATTTCAAGAATCTGATTCATCCGCGCCGTCGCCAGCACGACGCCGCCGCGCACCGGCACTGCGCCGCCGGTATAGCCGACTCCGCCGCCGCGCGCCGTGACATAAAAGCGGCGCTCGTTGGCGAGTTTCAGAATCGCCGCAATCTCTTCGGCGGTGCGCGGAAAGATGACAGCATCGGCGCAGAACACCTGTTTGAGCGCATCCTGCGAATTGGCGGTGATGACTTCCGGCGCAGTCGTGACGTGCGGTGCGCCCACAATATTTTGCAGTGAACTGAGAATGTCTGAACTGATCATGCTGGCAGGGTAGGAAGGCGCACGACAAAAGTCAAAAGCGCAGGCTCCCGCCAGCCGCAGAAACAGCCTGAGTCAGGAAGAAATGAGGACCCGGAACAGACGGCAGTCTGCGTCTGTCTCAGAACGGCGCTGAGCCGCTGGCCTCGTTGAAGGCGCG
>CAYWDW010001032.1:0-1876 GCA_964457105.1 uncultured Heliobacteriaceae bacterium | reverse complement strand
CCTGCCGGACTTGCGGCAAAGACCCCTTGCCTGACGCCGGGCAGGCGGGACGCCTGCGCTCCTTGTTTTATGACTTGCGGGAAAGATCCCTTGCGTGAAGCCAGGCAGGCGGGACGCCTGCGCTCCTTGTTTTATGCTCCTTGTTTTATGCCTGCGTTCATTGTGTGAGCTGTTCAGGCGCGGTAAATGTCATCTTCGATCAGGGCCACCGCGCGACCGGCAGCGCCGCTGACGGCGGGTTCGCGGCCTGTCAGAAGAGCCTGCACGAAATCTTCAATCAGCGGTTGTTGCAGGTTCGGATGCGGCGGGTGAGTTTCGGTGCGTTCGCCTTCAGCCGTGAGTACCCGCAGCAGTCCCTGATTGAGTACCGGAACGTGCAGCGAACCAGCCGTGCCGAAAATATCCAGCGTGTCCTGGCTTTCAAACACAGCGTGCGTCACGGTCAGCGTGGCGCGGGTGCCACGCGCGAATTTGAAAAATGCCGCGCTCGTGTCTTCAACTTCGCGCGCAAAGCGCAACTGATCGGTAAAGGCCAGCGTCCCGGCAATCGGGCCAAACAGGTTCAGCAGCACTTCGATGCGATGACAGCCGAAATCCATCATCGGCCCGCCGCCAGCCTGCGCCCGGCTGACAAACCAGGAACGCGGATGATCGGGCGCGGGGTTGAAAAACTCGAAGGCATTCATCTGCGCCAGCATCGGCTCGCCGATCTCGCCAGCCGCGATGATGGCTTTGAGGCGGTTGATAACAGGATAGAAATGCCGGTAATAAGCGACGCCGAGTCTGACCTGATGAGCCTCGCACGCGGCGATCATCCGGGCACATTCCGCCGCCTTGAGCGCCATCGGCTTTTCGCACAGCACGTGTTTGCCTGCGGCAGCAGCAGCGATGGTCTGTTCCGCATGCAGATCAACCGGCGTGGCAATGTAGACGGCATCAATCTCGTCATCAGCCAGCAGCGCGCGCCAGTCAGCGTACCACTTGCGCGCGCCGAATTCGCGGGCGAACGATTCAGCCAGTTCAGCCTGACGACGACTGACGGCGACCAGTTCGCTGTTAATGGAATCGCGCAAAGCCGGTGCGACACGCTTGCGCGCAATGTCGCCACAACCAATCAGTCCCCAGCGGATTTTGTTCATTGCGGTTGCGCTTTCAGATAAGCAATCAGCCGGTCGGGCCGATTGGTGCAGATGCCGTTGACGCCGCGCGCGACAAAACGCGCATAGCCTGCCTCGCCATCCACCGTCCAGACATAGACGCGGCGGCGCTGCTGCTGAATCCTGGTCACCAGCGCGCTGAAACAGATTTCATCCCAGACGCTCAGGACGTGGTAATTGATCCGCCGCAGCGCCAGCCAGGGAAACGTTTCGCGCCACCGCACGCGCGGATCAACCGTCTGATGACCAATAATGATGCCCAGTTCAAGATCGCTGACTTCACGACCGAGCTGCTGCATCAGTTCGAGATTGAATGAAGCAAGCATCACTTCATCCTCGCCGTGCAGTTGCCGCACCGTGCGCAAAGTCTCAAGCCCGGCGCGGGCGTCCTTGATTTCGAGATAGAGCCGCACGCGCCCGCGCGCGAGTTCGAGCGTCTCTCTGAGCGACGGCACGCGTTCGCCTTTGCCGGCGTCAGCGCGACGCACTTCGTCAAAACTCATCTCGTCGGCGCGACCCTTGAGATTCGTGGTGCGGTCAAGCGTCTCGTCGTGCAGCACAATGACCTGACGGTCGCGGGTCAGTTGCAGATCGAGTTCGATCATCTGCGCGCCCTGACGAATGGCTGCGTCAAAGGCGCGCAGCGTGTTTTCGGGTTCGACCTGCGAGGCCCCGCGATGCGCAATCACGAGCGGCAATTCCGGCTTTGAAATCTGATC
>CAYWDW010001031.1:0-1877 GCA_964457105.1 uncultured Heliobacteriaceae bacterium | reverse complement strand
CCAGTTTGTTCCCTCACTACTTACCGCCAAAACCCGGCAACTGACACGGGGTGGAGGGTACAGCCCGCGCGCGTGAGCGAGCGCCCGGTCCGCAGTGCCGGGGCGCTCGCTCACGCTCGCGGACTGGATTTGAGTTGGCCGCAAACTGTATTACTGTATTGGTCAACAGCTCATCAGGCTGATGAAATACTGACCAAAGGATCGAAGCCCAATGAAACGTTATCTGCCGTTTGTGATTATTATCGTCGTGCTGGTTATGGCCCTCGGAGCGGGGGCGCTGATGTATCGCTCAGCGCTGTCACAGAATCAGTCAGCCCTGCAACCGGCGGCCAGTCCGTCAGCCGTCCCGGCGACGACCCCGCAGCCCGGCGCAGTGCTGCTTGAGGAATACGGCGATTACCAGTGCCCGCCGTGCGGGGCGCTGCATCCCGAACTGCAGAAACTGAAAAACGAATTCGGTGAGCGCCTGCGGTTTGAGTTTCACCATTTCCCACTGGCGCAGATTCATGCGCACGCGGTCGAAGCGTCGCAGGCCGCTGCCGCTGCCAGCTTGCAGGGGCGCTTCAGGGAGATGCACGACCTGCTGTATGAAAATCAGAAGCTCTGGAGCGATGTGCCGGATGCCCGTCCGATTTTTGTGAGCCTGGCGCGGCAGGCCGGACTCAACGTGGATCAGTTCATCCGCGACTTCGATGGTGCGCGCGTGAATGCCATCATTTCAAATGATGTGCAGCGCGGCCTGGCGCTCGGCGTCAATTCCACGCCCACGCTCTTTCTGGATGGGCAGATGATGCAGGTCGAAAATCAGACTTACGATTACCTGCGCGCTGAAATCAGCCGCAGGCTGCGGCGCTGACCTGGCGTGACTGAACTTTGTCAGGCCTTGTGCCGATGCTGTCGCCAGCGAGCCACGCACAGCAGCACCGCCAGCAGCAAAGTCATCGCGGCTGAGAGCAGGCAGAATTCACAAAACGCGCGCAGCACGAAAGCCTGAAGCAGAAATAACCGGACTGACACGAGCAGCATCAGCCCCGCCAGAATTTCAAGCGCGAGGCGCAGGCGCAGCCAGCCAAACGCCGCGAGCGTGCCCAGACTGAACACCATAAACCAGGCCAGCGCGCCCAGCGCGGCCAGCGGCAGGCCGAAGACGACCGCATATGAACTGCTCAGCACTTCAGAACATCCGCTCAGAATCGTGCAGCGGGCGCTGCGGCCACTCAGATGCAGCGCGGTCAGATAAATTGAATCAGCCAGGCCGATGAGCGCAATCAGCATCACGGCTTTGAACAGGCGGCTCTGCACAATCGTTTCAGTTGTTTTCATAAGCGCAGGGATTATCAGATGAAACGGGAATTATTGCGATTGCGGTTCATCTCCCTTTCAGGGCCGGAACAGGCCGTCAGTCTGGGCAACTTCATTGCGGCGGGCTATGATGGCGCGCGCAATCAGTTCAGGCAGTTCAATTCATCAACGGGAGAAACGCCATGTTTACCAGAGGGCTGCTCGGTTGTGTCGCCCTGGCCCTGCTGACGGGGCTGACAGGCGGGTTGCGCGCTGGCAGCGCCGCGCAAACATCCATCAAAGTCGCAGGGCTGCGCACTGAATACAGGGAAAACCCGCTCGGCATTGATGCGCGCAGGCCGCGTCTGAGCTGGCAGTTGATGGCGACCGCGCGCGGCGTGCGGCAGGCGGCTTATCAGATTCGCGTGGCGACGGCTGAACGCAGTCTGCGCGCGGGCAGCGGGCTGGTGTGGGATTCGGGGCGCGTCAGTTCTGATGAATCGCTCTATCGCAATTATGAAGGCCCGCCGCTTAAGGCCGGGGGGGCGGTCTGCCTGCTCGCTTCAACGCCGAGCGGTGAAACCATCGAAGTCGGC
>CAYWDW010001030.1:0-1879 GCA_964457105.1 uncultured Heliobacteriaceae bacterium | reverse complement strand
TCACGTTGATTGCGGTGCTGACACTGGCATTGGGCATCGGCGCGAATACGGCGATCTTTTCGCTGCTCGATCAGGTGCTGCTGCGGCGCTTGCCTGTCGAGCGGCCTGAAGAACTGGTCGTCTTGCGTTCGCCGGGGCAGATGAGTGGACACATCTCTTCCGATGGCGACATCGCGACCTCCTTCTCATATCCGTTTTACAAGAAGCTGCGCGAGCAGAACCAGGCCTTCGCCGGATTGCTGGCGCGTTATGCCATTCCGCTCAGCGTCAGCGCGCAAGGGCAGACGGAGCGCGCTTCGGGCGAATTGGTTTCGGGCAATTACTTCGAGGTGCTCGGCGTGTCGCCTGCGTTGGGGCGCGTCTTCAGCTTGCAGGATGACCAGTTGGCCGGGGCGCATCCGGTGGCGGTGTTGAGCTACGGCTATTGGCAACGGCGTTTCGGGCAGAATCCCGCGGTCTTGAATCAAACACTGCTCGTCAACGGCCACGCGCTGACGGTGGTCGGTGTGACGCGCGCGGGGTTCAGCGGTGTGCAGGTCGGCCAGACGCCCGACATCTTTATCCCGGTGACGATGAAGGCGCAGATGACGCCGAATTGGGACGGCTTGGACAAGTGGAATGATTGGTGGCTGGCAGTGATCGGACGGGTCAAACCGGGGCTGACGCGCGCGCAAGCTGAGGCTGCCAGCGCGCCTGTTTACCACGCGCTGCTCGAAGAACAGTTGACGCAGATGCCGGGTTTGTCGCAGGAGCGGCGCACACGGTTTTTGAACCGGCGGCTCGAACTCAAGCCGGGCGCGCAAGGCCGCGCGGTTTTTCAAAGCGACGCGGGCGCGCCGTTGTGGGTACTCTTTGGCATGGTTTTGCTGGTCTTGTTGATCGCCTGCACCAACATCGCCAACCTGCTTTTCGTGCGCGGGCTGGGGCGACGACGCGAGCTCGCCATCCGGCTGGCGCTGGGCGCGCAGCGCGTTCAATTGATGCGCCAGTTGCTGATTGAAAGCCTGTTGCTGGCGCTGTTGGGTGGCGCAGTGGGCTTGCTGCTGGCGGCGTGGGTGAGCGATCTGCTGGTCAGCTTGCTCAACGACAGCGGCCAGGCGCGTGGGCTATCGGCGGCGCTGGATGGGCGCGTGCTGCTCTTCACTGGTGCGCTGTCGCTGATTACCGGTGTGCTGTTCGGTTTGATCCCCGCGTGGCGCGTGACGCGCGGCGATATGACGCCCGCGTTGAAAGATCAATCGGTAACGTCGTCAGCCAGCCATTCACAGATGCGCTTACGCAAAGGATTGGTCGCGGCGCAAGTCGCGTTGACGATGTTGCTGTTGATCGGCTGCGGGTTGTTCACGCGCACGCTCTGGAAGCTGAGCCAGGTGGATTTGGGACTACAGCCGGAGCAACTCATCACCTTTTCCATCGCGCCGGAGTTGAACGGTTACACGCCTGCGAAGACGGCGGCGCTTTACGATCAGCTTTCCGAGGCGTTGAGCGGCTTGCCCGGCGTGCAAGGCGTGGCTGTAGCTGAAACCTCGCTGCTGACTGATGACGACAGCGGCAGCAACGTGACGGTGGAAGGCGCGGTCGAACAGGAAGGGCAAGACACACGCGTCTTGTACAACTGGATCGGGCCAGACTCGTTTGCTGCGTGGCGCACGCCGCTGCTGCTGGGCCGCGAATTCACGCGCGCCGACACGGCGCAAAGCCAGAAGGTCGCCATCGTCAACGAGAGTTTCGTCAAACACTTCCTGCCCAATCGCAGCCCACTGGGTGTGCGTTTCGCTTTCGGGGGCGGCAGCGGCGTCAAATTCGACATCGAGATCGTCGGCGTCGTGAAAGACGGCAAATACGCCAACGTGCGCGAGACCGCCAGGCCTTTCGCCTT
>CAYWDW010001029.1:0-1881 GCA_964457105.1 uncultured Heliobacteriaceae bacterium | reverse complement strand
GGGCGGGCCCGGCGCCCCCCGCTCCAGGGCTTGCCCCTTTTTCCTTCATTCAATGCCATGGCCCCCTTTGCGTGGTGTGACAGGCTGACGGCCCGTCGGATAAAAAGCCGGAATAAGCACTGCGAGCGAACGCATATTAGTACGAAGCGGCGGCTGATTGCCATCGGTCAACGGGAGGGTTATGATGCCGGGCATTCAGGTCCCTGTGTAATCTTTATGTCCGTGACGAGCCTGGCTGAAGCTCATACCCCATTGATTCTGGCGCTGGATGTCGGCACTTCATCCGCCCGCGCGGTGCTTTACGACGTGCGCGGCGCGATGATTGACGGCCTTGAGACGCGCACGACTTATCAGATGCAGACCACGCCCGACGGCGGCGTTGAAATGAATGCCGATGAATTGTGCGACATCATCGCGGGCAACATTGACGACCTGCTCAATGAGGCCGGCGCGGCAGCCGCGCAGATTGCCGGCGTGGCAATGTGTACGTTCTGGCACAGCGTGCTGGGCGTTGATGAAGCAGGCCGCGCCGTCACGCCGATTTATAACTGGAACGACACCCGCGACGCCGACGATGTCGAAACGCTCAGCCGGATGATTGATCCGGCGTGGCTGCACGCCCGCACCGGCTGCCGCCCGCACGCGAGTTATTATCCGGCGCGACTGTTGTGGCTGCGGCGCACGCAGCCTGATTTGCTGCGGCAGGTCGCCCGCCTGATGTCGCCCGGCGAATACTTTTATCTGAAACTTTTTGGTCAGGCGCGCTGTGGCATTTCGATGGCTTCGGGCACGGGCCTGCTCAATCAGCAGACCTGTCGCTGGGACAGCGACCTGCTGGCGAGGCTCAGCCTCGAGGCTGAACGGTTGTCGCCGCTGACCGAAAGCGCCGACGGCGATGAGCCGTTGACGGGACTGCGCGATGAATATGCCCGTCGCTGGCCTGCGCTCAAAAGCGTGCCCTGGTTTCCGGCCATCGGTGACGGCGCGGCGAGCAACATCGGCTCAGGCGGGCACACGGCAGATATGATTGCGATCAATGTCGGCACGTCGGGCGCGATGCGCGTGTGCTGGCCGACCGACACGGTGCGCGTGCCTGCCGGATTGTGGTGTTACCGCGCCACGCGGCGTTACGTCGTGACGGGCGGCGCGCTCTCAAACGGCGGCGATGTGTATGCGTGGTGTCAGCGCACGCTGAACCTGGACGGCGCCGAAGCTGAGCGGCACATCGCCGCGCTTGAACCTGACGCGCACGGGCTGACGGTGCTGCCGTTTTTTTCAGGCGAACGCAGCACCGGCTGGCACAGTCACGCCCGCGCTTCGTTCATCGGCCTGAGCCTGAACACCGAGCCGGTTGAAATCCTGCGCGCTGCGCTCGAAGCCGTCTGTTATCGCTTCGCGGCGATTTACGAAAGATTGAAAGCCGAAGTGCCTGAAGCAGGCCGCATCGTGGCGTCAGGCGGCGGCATTCTCAATTCCGTCGTGTGGACGCAGATGATGTCAGATGTGATCGGCGTGCCGGTCATCGCGTCGGCGGTTCCCGAAGCGTCAAGTCGCGGCGCGGCGCTGCTCGCGCTCAAATCGCTGGGCCTGATTTCAGCCTTCAGCGATGCGCCCGCCACCTTCGGCAATGTCTTTGAGCCGGACCCGGCGAATCACGCACGCTACCAGCATGGGCGCGCCCGGCAGGAAAAATATTACGACCTGCTGATTGCCAGTCATTGACCTTCAGCAGCACGCGACAACGATTGAAAACTTCACCCTGGAGAGGCGACATCTGGAGTGCCAGCTTTAGCTCAATGGGATCAAGTTAAGCAGAAGATAGATGACGGTACAAACGGAAATAAACGAACACAAGAAAACCTGGCGATTGAGCAACCGGCT
>CAYWDW010001028.1:0-1883 GCA_964457105.1 uncultured Heliobacteriaceae bacterium | reverse complement strand
AGGAAGCAGCGAGACTGCGGCTTCTCTTCCTTCCGAATTCCGAATTCCGAATTCCGAATTCCGAATTCCGACGCCGTTCGCAGCCATCTGCAAATCGCTATTAAGAAGAGTCGAATTGTAGCCGGAAGGTGAAGCGGCAGGCAATCGGGCAGGATTTGAGCAATCACGATTCAGGCGCATGGCACCTGAATCGTATGATCCGGCCAGTAATGCGCTGATGTGCGGATTCCTGGCGGGACTTGTGCTGTGCTTCAGGGTTTAAAACCCTGCCGCTGCGCACAGGGCGAAATTCCCCTGCCGCCCTGGCAGTCTCTTGGGCTTTTTCAGATGGTTTGACCAGATTGTCAGGCTGGCCTTATGCTGTGTGCGGTTCTGTCCTGATGTGATCTCAAATCCGCGCTGAATTTGAGATTCGCTTTCCGCAATCCACAAGCTGTCATCACCCGGAGGGCTTCACCATGAATCCTGAGCTGACGAAAGACCGCGAGCGGACTGCCTCGTCGAGCCTGGCCACGATCAGGCATCTGCGCTGGTATATCTGCGCGCTGCTCTTCTTTGCCGCCACGATCAACTATCTTGACCGTAACGTCATTGGCATCCTCAAGCCATCGCTGCAGCAGGAATTCGGCTGGAGCGAGACTGATTACAGCAACATCGTGTTCTGGTTTCAGGCGGCCTATGCTGTCGGGCTGCTGCTCGTGGGCCGCGTGATGGACCGGCTGGGCACGCGCAGGGGATTCTCGCTCTCGGTTATTTTCTGGAGCATTGCCGCCGCGGCGCATGCTTTTGCCAGCTCCGTGTTCAGCTTCAGCGTGGCGCGCTTCGCGCTGGGCCTGGGCGAAGCGGGCAACTTCCCGGCCTCAATCAAAACCGTCGCGGAGTGGTTTCCGAAAAAGGAGCGTGCGCTGGCCACAGGCATTTTCAACGCCGGGACCAATGTCGGCATTCTGGTGGCCGCCTGGCTCGTGCCCTTTCTCACCCTGCGCCACGGCTGGCAGACAACTTTCATCGTGACCGGCCTGATCGGGTTTGGCTGGCTGATCCTGTGGCTGCGGCTCTATCGCCAGCCGGAAGCGCATGCTCGGCTCTCAGCCGATGAACTGAAGCACATCAACAGCGATCCGCCGGAACCGACGACGAGCGTCCCCTGGGCAAAGCTCTTCCCGCACCGGCAGACGTGGGCGTTTGCGGTAGGCAAGTTCATGACTGATCCGATCTGGTGGGTGTACCTGTTCTGGCTGCCTGATTTTCTGCATCGCCGGTATGGCATTGACCTGAAAACCATCGGGCTGCCGCTGATTACGGTCTATCTGATCGCGGATGCTGGCAGTGTGGGCGGCGGCTGGCTCTCTTCAGCCCTGATTCGGCGCGGCTGGAACATCAACCGTGCGCGCAAGACGACCATGCTGATTTGTGCGCTGTGTGTCGTGCCGATTGTGTTTGCCGCGCAGGCCTCGAACGTCTGGGTTGCGGTGCTGCTGATCGGGCTGGCGGCGGCAGCTCATCAGGGCTGGTCAGCCAACATCTTCACGACGGCTTCCGATATGTTCCCGCGTCAGGCCGTCGGCTCTGTCGTCGGCATCGGCGGGATGGCGGGGGCCGTAGGCGGAATGTTTATCGCCAAGCTGGTCGGCTGGATCCTTGAGGCCACCGGCAGCTACGTTCCGATCTTCATTATTGCCGCTTCAACTTACCTGCTCGCGCTGGCGATAATTCACCTGCTGGCGCCGAAGCTGGAACCGGCGAAGATCAGCTAGCTGCGGCGTCATCCGGGACAGTACCGCAATGAGATGAAGGCAAGCCTGTGGCACGCGCCAAAACAAGTCTGGGTACGCATCGCTTCCAGCGTGCTATCGGCAAGAGGCAGCTTGAAAGGGAATAAG
>CAYWDW010001027.1:0-1884 GCA_964457105.1 uncultured Heliobacteriaceae bacterium | reverse complement strand
TGGGGCTGTTCGCTCAGGATTCGTGGCGCTTCCGCCAGAACCTGACCGTCACTGCCGGGCTGCGGTGGGAAGTGCAGTTCCCCTTCCGCGCCCTGAACAACGCCTATTCGCAGACCAGCTATGCCGAACTCTTCGGCCTGTCGGGTGAAGGCAACCTCTTCAAGCCCGGCACGCTGACCGGGACGGTTCCGCAATACCGGCCTTTCACCTCAGACGACGCGCTTTACAAAACCAGCTATGACAACTTTGCGCCGAGCCTCGGCCTTGCCTGGAGTCCGAACTTCAAGGACGGGCTGCTGAGCAAAGTGTTCGGCGAGGGCGGTCAGACGGTGATGCGCGGCGGCTATTCAATTGCCTACAACCGCGAAGGCACCAACACGGCCATCGCGATTGTCGGAGCCAATCCCGGCGCCACCTTCACGCTGGCGCGCAACGTCGCCAACGTCGGCACCAACACGCTCACGCCGGGCACCATGCTGCGCAACGGCCTGCCCGGCCCGGACAGCTTCAGTGCCGATCCGAAGTATCCGTTCCCGGCCACGCTCCAGACTTCAGTCAATGCCGTGATTCCCGATCTCAAACTGGGGTACGTGCAGTCCTGGTCGTTTGGCATTCAGCGTGAAATCAACCGCGACACGGTCTTTGAAGTACGCTACACCGGCAATCACGGCACAGGTCTCTGGCGGCAGTACAACCTGAACGAAACCAATGTCGTTGAAAACGGGTTTGCCGATGAATTCAAAAAGGCGCAGGCCAATCTGCTTTACAACGCCGCCAACGGCAAGGGCGTGACCTTCGCTTACACCGGCGCGGGCACTTCGCCGCTGCCGATCCTGGCGGGATATTTGCAGGGGCTTTCCGGCGCTGATCTTAACGACCCGACCAAATACACGTCGGCGCGCTTCAGGGATCAGACCGTCTATGGCTTCCTGAGTCCCGATGCGCCGAACGTCGTTGGCATGGCCAACTACCTGCAATTCAACCCGGCGCTTGGTTATCTGACCAACGCGGCCAATGCGAAACTGGCGGCCAACCTGTTCATCGTCAATCCGACGGTCGGCAACAGCGGCTCGTTCGTGATTGATAACGGCGGCTCTTCGACCTACAACGCGCTGACCCTTGAATTGCGGCGGCGGTTGTCGAAGGGATTGCTCGTGCAGGGCAGCTACACCTTTGCCAAGGCCATGTCCAACACCTTTGCGAGCAGTTCGGTGGTCTTCGATCAGCCGGTCACGATGCGCTATCCGGGCCTGAGCAAATCGCTCTCGCCCTTCAACGTCAAGCACGGGTTCAAGGTCAACTGGATTTATGAACTGCCCTTCGGCAAGGGCAAAACCTTCCTGGGCGGTGTCGGACGGCTGGCCGATCTGGCCGTCGGCGGCTGGGAATTTCACGGCACAGCCCGCATCCAGAGCGGCTCTCCGTTCAGCATCGCTGGTGTTGATCTGGTCAACATGACGGTGAAGGAATTGCAGGATAAAGTCGGGCTGTATTTCGACAATGGAGCCAGGCGGCTCTACTTCCTGCCTGAAGACATCCGGCTGAACACGATCAAGGCCTTCAACCCCGGCTTCTTCTCGGCGCAGAACATCACCGGCGTCAGCCGCAACCCGACGCTGGGCGCGCCTGATGCGAACGGCAAATACATCGCGCCAACCAACCTCCATAACCGCGTGGTGACTTACGGCGGCGAAAGAGGACTGAGCCGCGTGGTGCTTTACGGGCCGAAGTTCCAGAAATATGATCTGAGCGCGGTCAAGCGTTTCAAGATCACCGAAACCGTGAACTTCGAGTTCCGCGCGGAATTCCTGAATGCCTTCAACCACATCAACTTTATCGTGGGCAACCCTGCCAGTGATGTGAACAACACCACCAATATGGGTT
>CAYWDW010001026.1:841-1888 GCA_964457105.1 uncultured Heliobacteriaceae bacterium | reverse complement strand
GCGGCACGGGCGCGTCAATCGTTTCGGGCTGCGAACTGTTATTGAAGGCCACAATCACCGCCCTGTTTGCCGTGAAGCGCGCAAAGGCATAAGTCTGATCGGCAATCGCCAGATGCATCAACCCGCCGCGCCGCAATGGTTCGAGCCTGGCACGCAGGCGCAGAGTTTTTTTGACGTACTCGAAAACATCGTTCTCTTCCGGCGTGCGGCCTGAGGCTTCAAAGGCATTGCGCGTATCTCCGGGCCAGCCGCCCGGAAAGTCGCGGCGATTGTCAGGGTCATTGCCACCGCGCAGCGCAATCTCGTCGCCGTAATAAAGCTGCGGAATGCCGCGCGTCGTCAGCAGAAACGTAAAGGCCAGCTTCAGCCCTTCGACGCTCGCGCCCTGCTCGCCCATAAAGCGCGGCACGTCGTGCGAGCCGAGCAGCGTCACCAGCGCATTCGGATTCGGATAGAGATAATCCTGGTTGAGAATCTCAACGAGCTTTCTGACCGACTGCCCTTTGGCAAAGGTGTCACGCAAGGCGAAAAACAACGGGTAATCAAACTCGGTGTCAATTTTTGAATCAACGCCGTCCCACCTTTTCACGCCGCCCTGAAAGAATGCGACCTGCGCGGGCAGCCCGTCGAGCGTTTCGCCAACGACGTTGACCTTCGGGTATTCGCGTTTGATCGCGGTCATCCATTCGTTCCAGAATTTGCGCGGCACGTATGGCAGCGTATCCTGACGAATCGCGTCAAGGCCGCTCACGCCAATCCACCAGAGCGTGTTCTGAATGATGTAACGCGCAGCTTCAGGATCATTCTGATTCAGATCGGGCAGGAGGTTGATGAACCAGCCATCCAGCACCGGCCTGAGCAGATCGGGCGAGGCGTATTTATCCATCAGCAGATGCGTCTGCCACGTTTCGTTGAGGTGCGCGCGCTCGGTGCCATTGAACCACGTCGGCGTCGGCGAGTCTTTGACCCAGGGATGATAGGGGCCGCAGTGATTGGCCACCTGATCCTGAATGATTTTGAGGCCGAGCGCGTGAGCTTTGGCGACCA
>CAYWDW010001026.1:0-831 GCA_964457105.1 uncultured Heliobacteriaceae bacterium | reverse complement strand
ACCAGTTCGCGGAATGTTTTGAGATCGCCGAAATGTTCTTCGACCGCGTAAAAATCAGTGGCGCCGTAACCGTGATAACCCGTCGTCGGCTGACCGTCGTAAACCTCTTTCAGATCGGGCTGATTGTTGTTGTCGTAAACCGGATTGAGCCAGAGCGCCGTCACGCCCAGGTCTTTCAGATAAGGCAGGTGGTTGATGATGCCCTGCAAATCTCCGCCGTGATAGAAGCGACCTTTGCTGCGGTCAAAGATGCCTTTTGAAATTTGCGGATCATCATTCGACGAATCGCCGCTGGCAAAGCGGTCAGGCATAATCAGGTAAATCACGTCGTCCTGATCGAAGCCCTGAAAGTTGCCGACGCGCGACAGGGGCGGAGCAATTTCAAATGTAACATCAGCGCTGCCGCCGCTCGTCGTGATCCTGAGCGAATAAGCGCCGGGCTTTGCGTTTTTACTGATCGTCACATCAGTGAACAGATACGTGCCTGCGTCACTGATGCTGACCCTGCCGGTTTTGATGGCGGCGCTGAGCGATGAAACTCTGGCACCCTGAAGATTGCGCCCGCGAATCAATACCCTGACCGGATTGATTGAATGCCCGGCCCACCAGTTCGGCGGTTCGACTTTGAATGTTTCAGGCGCGGGCGCAGCCGCCACGATCAGCGTGCACTGAACGATCAGCGCGAACAGCCGGAATGGACGAAGCCGGAGCGCAGAGGCTTTCATCTGGTGACTCCTGATGCACGTGTTTTTCTGCCGGAGGCGCGGTCGCGTCTGATGGCGGACGCAGCCTGTCACCGCAATTTCAGATTTTCCATGAAGCGTCAGAGTT
>CAYWDW010001025.1:0-1893 GCA_964457105.1 uncultured Heliobacteriaceae bacterium | reverse complement strand
CCCGTGCCGCTCGTGACCACATAACTTTCCCCGCGCCGCGCTTTTTCCAGGGCTTCGACCTGATGCGCATACAGATGAAATGGCTCGCCCGAATGCGTGCGGAAAATCCACGCCGTTTCTTCGTGCAACGCTCCTTCCGCGGCCAGTTTGTCTACCGTTGCCGTGCGTTGATACGACGGGCTGACCTGCAACAGAAAGTCCGGCCAGAGCCTGGCTTCTTCGTTGAGGGCACGTTCGACGAACTGTTCCGCTCGCGCGTCGGCGATGGTGAAAAACGAACGCACAAAGTCGCGGTAATCTGCCAGGACTGAGGTGTGAAGATCAAAAATCGTCATAGCGCAAGACTCCGGGGCTGAGGTTTTATCAAGTACTCTTCTTCGGTGCTAAAGCGGGATGATGTTTATCCAGCCAGGCCAACACTTCCTGCCGCAGTTCCTGACAAAATTTCACTAACTCGTCAGCATCCTGCTCAGTGGCGACGCCGGCCCGGTCATATTCCGCCGTGTTGCGTTTGCGGCGACAGGTTTCCAGATAATCGGCTTCGTCCTGCCATTGCTGCCCCAGAATCTCCGGCAAGGCGGCAATGCTGCGGTAATGCTGCAAAGTCTTTTCCGGCCTGTAGCCAGAGGCGTGCAGCAGGATCGTGCAAAGTTTGAGCGCGGCATTATACGCAATGCCAAAACGCCAATCTGCCGAGATATTGCCTGCGGCATCTGACAAATCGCGCGCCACGATAGCCAACAAATCAGCTATTTCCTGCGGGCTGCTTTGATGCGCGCGCAGCCAGCCGTTATTTGCCCATTGCTGCAAGCTCACGTTTGCCTCCAATCACAAATAATTTGGGCGACGCCAATACTGTGCTGATGAAATGGTCGCCCGCTTGCTTGCGTTGCGCGAATTCCTCTGGCGTGAAGACGTGCGGGTTGATTTCGCGCCCTACTTGCGCGCCCACACCTGACAATAGCCTGCTCAATTGCCGCAGGCTGAGCGAGCCAATCACCATCAGGTCTATATCGCTTTCCGCTTTCTCTGTGCCTGCTGCGACAGAGCCAAACACAAACGCCACGCGAATGTCAGAGGACGCCAGCGCCTCACGTAACACTTCCACCAGCCCTGCCGTTTTCAGCACCAGATTGCGAATGTCCGCGTACAGCGGATGGCTGATGTTCGCGCGATAATAGGTGCGGTTTCCATCGAGCCGCGCCGCGATGACACCCAGCCCCGACAACCGCTTCAACTCCTGCCGCACTGTCGCATCGGCCAGCCCCGATTGCCGCTCGATCTCCCGCACGTGCAATTCGCGCGGCGTCGCCCCAAACAGCAACCGGAACATTTCGGCTTTGACGCGTGATGAAAGCAATTCTGCCAGCGTGTTCATATTGCGTGCTTATACCACGCAATTGCGCGGTTTTACCACTCAGACTTTCAGCCGCGCACGCCCGGCGGCGGAGCGAGCGACGTTTGATAACTCGCGCCGCTCGCCTGCGCCGCCTGCATTGCGTCGTAAATTTCCAGAATGCGCTCTTTCGTGCGGTAGCGTCCGTGCGCGGCTTCGTCCTTCTGGCGCACGATGGGGAACTGGTCGAGGATGTAGCTTGCGGCGTCGCGCGGCGTCGGGAAATGACGCCTGAGCGCAGCGAGTTCGGCGGCGGTTTCATCGGTGACTGCGCCGTCGGCAAGGCGCGCCGCTCGCCACTGTCCATCGGGCGTGCCTGGCAAATACAGATGAAAGAACGCCGCATCCAATTCGCACCGTAACGCAAAGCGGCGCGCTTCATCCCACGCGAACGGCGGGCCATCGTAGCCACAATCACGGGCGAGCGGCGTTAGATCGTGCGCGGTATAAAGAAGCTCAAGGGCACGAGAAGTCAACAGTTGAGATAGCCGCTGATC
>CAYWDW010001024.1:0-1897 GCA_964457105.1 uncultured Heliobacteriaceae bacterium | reverse complement strand
TTTTTGAATAATCCGCCGATGTTTTGCGCGGTGTTGATTGCGCCGCCGAGTCCGCCGCCGCCTGATGCTGCGCCTCCGCCAAGAGCAGCAGCAGCCGGATTGCCCCCAGCGAAACCGCCTGTCAGCAAGCCTGAAAGCAATTGCCCTGGCGTGGATGCCTTACCGCCGGTCGCCTGTGAATTCAGGCTACCGCCTAATCCTTTCAGTAGTGATTTGCCAAAGTCTTTGAATCCACTGCGGCCTTCAAGCAGATCATCGAAGCCGCTAGCCAGCGCGTCTTTGAAATGCGCAAAATGATCAACCGCTTCTTTCGTCGCGCTCGACACTGCGGATATATCTTTCGCCCATTCACCCGCGCGCGATTTCGCAACGGTCATTGCGGCTGATGTGGCGTCAACAGCGGTCGCCAGCTTCGGCGCTTCGAGCTTCAGGTTTTTTATCGCTTCAGGAATCTCAGCGAGCGGAACAGCGCCAAGATTGGCCGTTGTGGTAATTGATCCGAGATTGGCCGTTGCGACTATCTGACCCCGGAATGGTTGCGCGCTCGCGCCGTCGCCGCCAATAGCCAATCCAGCAAGCTTTTTCAGTTCCTCAATAGCCTGCGGCAAGATCGCCGTGAACTGTGTAAGCGATTGCGAACTTTGACTGAGCAGCGAGCGAAACACGTCGGCGCGCTGCAACACGTCGGCGGAGTAATCGCCTCCGGTTGTGCCGAAATCAGGACTGCGCCCCTTACTGACGTGATATGGCGCCCACCAACCGGAATTGAACATCGCCAGCGCGGTTTGCGTCAGTTGATCACCTTCTAGTTTCGGAACCGTGAACTTGTGTCCACCGACCGACATCGTTTTCCCAGCCATCGTTTGAAGGCTTCGGAGCTTCTCTTCAAAAATATCGAGACCTCGCCGGAAAGACGCCTCAGCGTCTTTCCACGCGCCGGACGCTTTGAATGCCGCATCCGTGCCGATGTCAACCTGCATCAATCCCGCGCCGCGTCCACGATCACCAATGATATTGCGGATGCCGGTTTCGCGGCTGGCGATGCCCAGACCGAGCGCGGGATCAACGCCGCGCTCTTTCGAGACGCGCTTGATCATCTCGATATATCCTTTTGCGTCAGCGCGGTCATACTGCTTCTGAATGAGGTCTTCAAACGTGATCGGCTGAATTGCTTTTTTGCCTTGCTCGAATCCATCAGCGAACGATTCGGAAGCGGTCTTACCGAGCGCGATCATCACCCGTGAAGGCGACTTCATTTGTAGACTGTCCTGAGTGCCTTCTTTAACGCCCTCGCCGGTTTTCATTCCGACTGTCTCAGCCGCCTTCTTTGCGAATGGTTCAACGGCTTGAAGCGCAGCGGTAATTCCCTGCACGATGACGCCGAAAACTTTTTTATGAATACCATCGCGACTTTATTGCTTGGCGACAAAATCAGCAACTCGATCCTCGCCCTTCGCGCCATATTCAAGACCGATGCCGCGCCCTACGGCTTGAGCGCCGAGATTGAGAGCCTTCCCGGTTTCGCCTTTGCTGTATGCGTCTTTCGCTTGCCTGCCTTTGATGATCGCATCCGCGCCTTGCGCAAAATACTTTCCGCTCGCCAGATCGTTTAGAACACCTGTCGCGTCATCGCCGAGCGCGCCGAGTAGTCCATCAATCTCTTTTGCGAAATCGCCTGCCGCGCCGGACGCGAATCCCTCTGTGCCTTTGGCGTAAGCGTTTTTCAACTGCTCGAAATTCTTTTTAGTGGCCTGGCTCAGTCTCTCCTGTAAAGCCGAATCGAATTGAGATTCGAGTCCGGCGAGCGTATTCCCTGCCAGAGCGGATTGCCCGGCGAATGTCTCGCCCATCATTGCGATGATGCCTTGAACAGCGCCAGCGCCAACACGTCCCTGCT
>CAYWDW010001023.1:413-1910 GCA_964457105.1 uncultured Heliobacteriaceae bacterium | reverse complement strand
CCTCGCCGTGTATGGAGCTCACGCGTGTGCCGGTGGGGCAGGCCGCCCGCGAGCCGTCCGACGACGAATTGAGGCAGATGAGGCTGATGGTCGAGCGCGCGATGGAGGGCGGCGCGTTCGGCATCTCAACAGGGCTGGCTTACGCGCCCGGCAGGTTCGCGCGGACGGACGAAGTGATCGCGCTGGCAAGGGCAGCAGCCGAGCGCGGCGGCATCTATGCCTCGCACATCCGCGATGAGGCGCGCGGCGGGGAAGAAGCCTTGCGCGAGGCGCTCAGTATCGGGCGCGAAGCCGGGACCGTGACACAGATTTCGCACCTCAAATGTTCGGGCCGCGCCGCGTGGCATTCGATGCCGCGGCGGCTGGCGCTACTCGACGAAGCGCGGGGTGCCGGGCTGCGGGTTTACGCTGACGTTTACCCTTATGACCATTCGAGCACGACCACGGACATTCTCTTGCCCGACTGGGCGATTGCCGAGAAACGGGCGGGTTTGCGGCGCGCGGCCCAGGACGCACAGGCCAGACAACAACTGCGCGCCGACATCCGCAACAAGCTGCGCGCTGACGGCTGGGCCGATTTGCGGCATGTGCGGCTCGTCGCCGGCAGGCCGGAGTGGATCGGACGCACGCTGGCCGAAGTCCCGGTCGCGGCGGCGACGTGTGATGAACAGATTGAAAACCTGATTGCACTTTCACTACGCGGCGGCGCGCAGGCGATCTATGCCGACATGCACACCGACGATGTAGCTCTCGCGCTCGCCTACCCGTTCAGCGTCTTCGGCAGCGATAGCGCTGTGCGCGACCCAGAGGCCGATTACAGGCCGCACCCGCGCGGCACGGGGACGTTCCCGCGCCTGCTGCGGCCTGGCATACGCGAAGCCTCGCACATGGAATTAAGCGAGGCAGTGCGGAAAGCGAGCGGGCTGGCGGCGGAGATTTTCGGCCTCGAAGGGCGCGGGCAATTGCTCGTCGGCTGCTGGGCGGATGTGGTGGTCTTCGACCCGGAGCACATCGCCGATAAATCCGATTACGACCAGCCTTTCGCCGAGCCGGTCGGCATTGATTATGTGATTGTGAATGGCGCGGTCGTGGTTGAGCGCGGCTCATTCACCGACGCGCAACCGCAGGGGATGGCGCTCCGGCACTCAAACACCACCCTCACGCTCATGGCCGGACGAAAGCGCGAATGATGGCGCAGTTCCGACGGCAATTTTCAAACCCTGTCCGAAAAAGAGGAGGCGCAGATGTCGCAATGCAATAACTGCCACGGCAAAGGTTCCGCCAAATGCCCGAAATGCGAAGGCAAAGGACGTTTGAGCGAAGGATGGATGACCTCATCCACTGTCCAGTGCAAGAACTGTCACGGCTCAGGAGTGGTAAAATGTGGTGTCTGTCATGGCAAAGGCTGGATATAAAGCGAGACTGCCTGATTCAACTACAATGCCTAACGCCGACACTCAGACGAGCGCAATTCGTGACGCTCTTGCGTCGCCTGAA
>CAYWDW010001023.1:0-403 GCA_964457105.1 uncultured Heliobacteriaceae bacterium | reverse complement strand
CAGATACTCCCTAATAAAACAAAATGCCCAACCGCCCAAACCCCGCCGAGCCAAATTGGTGAGGATCGTGCGGCGCAGTTTTGGGGGCTTTCGCCACCGCCGCGGACCGTCCGTCAGCATCGGGCCCGAAACGGAAGCAACGTAAATAATTTCGACGTGATGACGGAAAGCTTCCGTCATCTGCACAGATCAGGGCGCAGGTTCCGCAGGCTCGCGCCAATGGTTGTCGGCGAGAATGTGCAGCACAGGCAATCACAAGCGGGTCACGGACAATCGCTGAGGTGGGTGCAGATGGCGGAAGCTTTCCGTGTTTTTTCAGGTCGGCGAAAACTCCCGGTGTCACTGCCTTCATCCATTGACGCTGACTTTGCGCGCTCATAAACTGGCTGCGTTCCGTCAATCC
>CAYWDW010001022.1:0-1917 GCA_964457105.1 uncultured Heliobacteriaceae bacterium | reverse complement strand
GACCGAGTGAAGTGAGAATCCCGCGCAAATGACGCCGCACTTCAGAGTTTTTCGGTTCTGGCGCAAGCAGTGGTTCAAGCAGCGATTGCGCGCGACGAAGATGATCTGCTGCGCCGGAAAAATCATGCGTGTGAATCAGCGTCTGCCCGACTTTGCCGAGCGCCGCTGCCAGCGCGAGTTGCGATGACGCTTCCGGCGAATTCAGCGCTTCACGAATCGCCAGCGCCTTGCGATAACTGGCCAGCGCGGCAGCAGTGTCACCTTTATTTGCCCAGCCAAAGCTGCTTTGAATGTTGCCGATGCGTTCGTAAGCCGTCGCCAGTTCGCTTTGCAGCGAGGCATCATTGCCCGCTTCGCGCGCGAGCGAGTCGAGATATTCGAGCGCGCGTTTGAGGAGCAGTTCGCGCATCGGCGTCGAGCCGGGCAGCTTTTC
The DNA here is from genome assembly GCA_964457105.1 of uncultured Heliobacteriaceae bacterium. GTDB lineage: Bacteria > Acidobacteriota > Blastocatellia > RBC074 > RBC074 > DASRDU01. Next base: position 1,484 of record CAYWDW010001022.1, on the reverse strand, counting down.
GATGCCGTCGTGAAATTCAAAGAGAAACGAATTCGCCAGTTTGCGCACGTCATTGAAGCGACGCTCGGCGCGGGCGCGTTCAGCACGGGCGATGCGCGCCTGCCAGATGGTGGCGATGACGCCAGCCACCAGCGTCAGGCTCAGCAGCAGCGCGGCGCTGACGGCGACACGGTTGCGCCGGATGAATTTCGCGCTGCGGTAAGCGAACGTCCGGGGCCGCGCGCTGACGGGCAGCCCTTCGAGGTGACGACGAAGATCCTCGCTGAACTGTTCGACCGAACTGTAGCGGCGCGGCGGCTCCTTCCTGAGCGCCATCAGCACGATCTTGTCGAGATCGCCCGCGAGACGGCGGCGCAGCTTATCGGGCTGGCCTTCGCGCGTGGCGCTGACCATTTCCGGCGTCAGGCGCTCGGTCGTGCCATCAGTGTGATGAATCTCTTCGACGCGGCTGACTGCGGTACTCGGTTTATCGGGCTCCTGCTCACAGACGACACGCGCCAGTTCCTGTGGCGCGTGGCTTTTGACGCGATATGGCCGGTGACCGGTGAGCAGTTCATAGAGCAGCACGCCGAGCGAGTAAACATCGCTGGCGGTTGTGACCGGCTGCCCGCTCACCTGCTCCGGGCTGGCGTAATCCGGCGTCAGCATCCGCACCAGCGTCAGCGTCTGACTGTCTGCTGTCCCGGTGTCCGGCGGGAGCAGTCTGGCAATGCCGAAATCGAGCAGCTTCGGCGCGCCGTCCGCCGTGACCAGAATGTTCGAGGGCTTGAGATCAAGATGGACGATCAGATTCTGATGCGCGTAATGAACTGCGGCGCACACCTGCCGAAAGAGCTTCAGCCGGTCAGCCGTCGAAAGTTTCTGCGCGTCGCAGTATTCATCAATCGGCTGACCGTCAACGTACTCCATCACCAGGTATGGCCAGCCCTCTGCGGTCGCGCCACCGTCGAGCAGCCCGGCGATGTGCGGATGCGTAAGCTGCGCGAGAATCTGCCGCTCCCGGCGAAAGCGCCTGACGATGAACTCGCTGCTCGCGCCGCCGCGAATCAGTTTGATCGCCACCTGCTTCTGATACTGCTCGTCGTCGCGCACGGCCAGGTAGACCGCGCCCATTCCGCCGTGACCGAGTTCACGCAGAATGCGATACGGCCCGATCTGCCTGCCGACTGTGACTTCGGCTCTGTCATCTGAAATGAAACCGGCGGGTGCGGCAACGGCGGGAGTTTCGAGAAAGCCTTCGGATCGCTCGCAATGCGCAAGCAGTGATTCCAGTTCGGCGCGCAGCGCGGCGTCTCCGGCGCAGGCCTGATCGAGCAATGCCGCGCGCTGATCGGGCGCACATTCCAGCGCCGCCTGGAACAACTCCTTGAGCTGCTGATAGCGTTCCATCGCGGGTCAGGGAAAAGTTGATGAACTGCTTTCAGGCCGGGGCTTCAGTCAGCAGCGAGCGCGCTTCCCACAGTTCAGGAAAGAACTTTTTGTCG
>CAYWDW010001021.1:0-1926 GCA_964457105.1 uncultured Heliobacteriaceae bacterium | reverse complement strand
TGGAAGCGATGCGGACCCAGGCGCACAGGTAAATACCTTGCCTTAATCTCATTGCGCTATTGCTTTCGATACTGTTCCTGCCTTTACCCGTTTGCCAGATCCTCGAAATCCTCGATGCCCGGCAGTTCCGACAAATCCTTCAATCCGAACTGGAGCAGAAATTCCTTTGAGGTGCCGTACATCATCGGGCGTCCGACGGTTTCCTTGCGGCCTTTGGTGACGATCAGGCGTTTTTCGAGCAGCGTTCTGATGGCTGAACTGGAACTGACGCCGCGAATTTCCAGAATTTCGGGGATCGTGACCGGCTGTTTGTAGGCAATGACGGCCAGCGTTTCAAGCGCGGCCAGCGACAGGCGGGCCGAGGGTTTTGAGCGCAGGTATTTGCGAATGAATTCGTGATACTGCGGGCGCGTCGAGATGCGCCAGCCGCCGGCAATTTCACGAATCTCCAGCCCGCCCTGCCGCGCTTCGTATTCGGCAATCAGTTCCTCAAGCGCGGCGCGCACGTCGGCTTCGGGCACATCGCCCAGAATTTTATTGAGCTGTTTGAAGGAAAGCGGTTCGTCGGTCACAAAGAGCAGCGCTTCAATGGCGGGTTTCAGTTCGGCGCGGGTGGCAGTGATCTCGGCTTCGGGTTCGGCCTCTGCTGCCGCATCTGCTTCGGCGGACGGAACCGCTTCGGCAGGGCCGCGCTCAAGCTCGGCGGCAATCTGCTCGGCGGTTTCCAGTTCCGTCATCAACTCTTCTTCGCTCAGGGTGTGGTCTTGTGTCGTGGATTCTTCGTTCATGGCAAAGGGCATCACCGCCGGTCATCAGGCTTCGACTGATTCAGCGAGCTGTGGTTCAGCTTCCGGGGTCACAGGTGCGGGTTCAGCATCTTCAGGGATGTGGCTGCGGGCAGCGGCTTGTTCCTCCGCCGTTCGTTTGCGAGCCACGATTTCACCGAACACCTGCGCCTGAATCAGTTTGATTTCAAGCGCTCTGGTCAGTTCGAGCAAAACCAGAAAGGCCAGAATCAGTTCGCGCCTGTTGCGACAGGCTTCAAACACTTCGCGGACGCTGATCTCGCGGCGTTCATCAAGCAGCGTTTTGATCTGTCGCAGCTTTTCGGCCATCGTCACTTCATCGCGGTGAATTTCGATTTCAGCGACGGCCTTTGCGCGTTGCAGAATGTCACGAAAGACACGCAGCAGGTCAAAGACGGTCGCGGCGACTTCGGGGTTGGTGGTGTCGGTTTCCAGCGGCGCGCGCGTGAAGCAGGCGGCTTCGATTTCGGCGCGGGTGTGCAGCATATTGGCTGCCGATTTGAATTTCTGATATTCCAGCAGCCGTTCGACGAGTTCCGCGCGCGGGTCTTCGGTCAGATCAGCCTCGCCGTCAGCCTGCGGCTCAGGCGGCAGCAGCATTTTCGACTTGATGTAAATCAGCGTCGAAGCCATCACCAGAAAATCACCGGCGACGGCGACATCAAGTTCCTGCATCAGTTGCAGGTATTCAAGGTACTGCTCGGTGATGCGCGCAATCGGGATGTCGAAAATATCGAACTCGTTTTTCCTGATCAGGTGAAGCAGCAGGTCGAGCGGTCCCTCGAAGACTTCCAGTTTCACCCGGTAATTGTCGCGTGGCGCGTCGCTGTCGGGTTCAGAAACTTCAAGCAGGTTCGGGCCTGTGGCTTTCATTTTTTCTTTGGCCATTTCGGGTAGCAGGTTGCAGCGTCCGGCAGCGCCGCCAGGTCGCAGCGGCTTCAACCTGACCAGTCAACTTTTACCGCGCGGCGCACTTCGGCCATGACTCGTTCGGCTTCAGCCCTGGCCCGGCGCGAACCATCCAGCAGAATGTCGCGCACTTCGTCCTGGTGAGCGCGGTAATAATTGATGCGTTCGGTGATGGGCGCGAGGTATTCAATCAGCGCATCAGCGAGCGCCC
>CAYWDW010001020.1:0-1930 GCA_964457105.1 uncultured Heliobacteriaceae bacterium | reverse complement strand
CTCGACGAACGCCTGTCGTGCAAGCCGAAAACGACCTGCGCCGAGCGCCTGCCGCACCGCCATTTCCTTGCGCCGCCCATCAGCGCGCACCAACAACAAGCTGGCGATATTTGCGCAGACAATCAGCACGATCAAGCCAACTGCGCCGAAGACGATAAGCAGTGGCGTGCTGGCATTGCCAGCCGTTTGCTCTTTCAGTGAAACCAGGCGCACGCCGCGTCCCTGATTGGTTTGCGGATACTCGCGGGCGAGTTGCGAGGCGATGGCGTCGAGTTCCGCTTGCGCTTGTTCGATCAACACGCCGGGTTTGAGTTGCAGAATGGCGTTGCAATTCGTGTTGGCTCGGCTCGCCTGCCGAGCGTCTTCGCGCATCGCCGTCCAGAAGCCCATTTGCCGCGACGGCACGCGCAGGTCAGTCCCCAGCCGCAGCGGAAAGTTGAAGCCGGGCGGCATGACTCCCACCACCAGATAACTCAGACCATTCGCGCGAATCGTTTGCCCGATGATGTTGCGCCGCGCGGCAAAGCGTCGCCGCCACAATTCATCGCTCAGGATGACGACCGCTTCCCGCTCTTCGTCGGCGGTAAAGAAGCGACCGAGCGCAGGCTGTACGCCCAGCAGCGGCAACAACTCGTGCGAGAGTTGCACGCCATAACTTGCTTCGGGCAATCCGTCTTCGGCGAAAGTCAGCACGTTGAAGCTGTACCTGCCAATGCGCTCGAAACTCTGACTGCGTTCCTGCCAATCCACCACATCACGCGGCGCAACCCAATCCTCCTGCTTGCCGGATTGTTGTGAGTACAGGCGCGCTTGCAGCAATCGTTCCGGCTGCGCAAAAGGGAGCGGCTCAAGCAAGACTGATTTGACGATGCTGAATAGCGCCGTATTCGCGCCAATGCCCAACGCCAGCGTCAGCACGGCAATCAACGTGAAGCCTTTGTGCTTGAGCAGCATTCGCACGCCAAATCGCAAGTCTTGCATCATCTCGTCCTCCAGTCTTCGTGGTTGCAGCAGCAGCGCATCCCACAACGCGCCGAGGCTGCGCCGCCACAGATCAAGTTTGTTTTGCCAATTGAGTTTGTCCCACTCCGCCAGCAAGGTTTCGCGGCAACGCAACTCAGCTTCCCACTCCTGCCGCCAATCGGCGCGCAAGCGGCGCGGAACAATCACGCCGATGAATTGAATCAGCCACAGGTACGGTTTCATGGTTTCTCACTACTCGTGTCGCAGCGCAACCAGCGGATCAAGCCGCATCGCTCGACGGGCGGGCAGATAACAGGCCAGCAAAGCGATGACGAGCAACGGCAGCGCCAGCGAGGCGAACGTCAGCGGATCGGTCGCGCTCACGCCGAACAGCAATTTCGTCAGCAGCCGCGTCAAGGCGAAGGCGGCGATCAGGCCAAACCCCAGGCCGGCTAAAACCAGCCGCATTCCTTGCCCGATGACCAGTTTCAGAATGTCGGAGCCGCGCGCGCCCAGCGCCATCCGCACGCCGAACTCACCTGTGCGCTCGGCCACCGAAAGGGCAAGCACGCCGTAAAGACCCACGCCGGCGAGCAACAGCGCCAGCGCCGCCAGGGAGTTGAGCAGCGCCGCGCTGAAGCGTGGCCGCGCCAGATGCGTGTCCAGGAGTTGCTCCATCGTTGCGACGCGCGTCACGGCCTGCGCCGGGTCGAGCGCCGCCACTTCAAGGCGCACCGTATCCAACAACGTCATCGGCTCGACGCTTGTGCGCACGGCGAAATGATTGACGAAGCCGCTCTGCCATTGCTCATACGGGATGTATAGATCGAAGCGCACGTCCTGCAATTCGCGGTAACGCGCATCACCCGCAACGCCGATGATGGTGAGCCAGGGCGCGTCATCCGAATCGAGCTTGAGGCGTTTGCCAAGCGCAGCGCCGCCGGAGCCGAAGAGCGTGCTGGCCATC
>CAYWDW010001019.1:0-1937 GCA_964457105.1 uncultured Heliobacteriaceae bacterium | reverse complement strand
ACGGCACACTGATTTTCGCCGATACGCAAAGCCTCAACGGTCAGATCTCGCGGCGGAATTTTACCGGCACATATCAACTGAACCCTGATTGCACCGGCACGGCGCAGTTCAGCACCGGCCTGTCAGGTGATTTCGTGCTGACTGACGATGGCCGCGAAATCCGCGTCATCATCACCACTCCCGGCACGATCATTTCAGGCCAGGGCAAAAAGATGTAAGGCCCGGCGCAGCAGACGACAAAGAGACAGGGGGATGAATTCCTGAGATGGAAATTACCAGAACAAGACGACAGGGTATTCTGCAACTCGGCTTGCAGGGCCGGATTGATTTCGACGAAGCGGCGTTGCTCGAACGCGAACTGAGCAGCCTGATCGCGGCAGGCGAAGAGCGGATTGTGCTGGATTGCCGCCAGGTCACTGATGTTTCAAGTCACGGGCTGCGCGTGCTGATGCGGATGTCAAAAGAGCTGTCACAGCGCCAGGGCAAGCTCGTGCTGCATTCGCTCAGCGAAGATGTGCGGCGCAGCTTCGAGGCGACCGGCTTTGCCATGATTCTGCGCATCAGCGAGACGCCGGATGAGGCCTTCGCTGGTGTCGGCAACACCGGCCTGCTGCCAGCCTGTCCGATCAGAAGGTGAAGCTTATGTCGAGTTCAGCAGCTTATCAGCCCGGCGACGACCGCCCGCGCGTCGCCGTCGTGATTGGCAGCGGCGGCATCAAACCGACCGCTGGCATCGCACTTTTTGAATTTCTGGATCGGCACGACATCGTCGTTGATCTGCTGGTCGGGTGCAGCGGCGGCAGTGTGTTGTGCGCCGCCATCGGTTCAGGCTGCAAAATCGCTGACTGTCCGCAGATTGTCAGCGACCTGCTGGATCGAAAACTTTTCACGACCAAAGATTATCGTTCAGTGCTGGGCATTGGCTGGCCCTGGGTTTATCGCTTCAACAAAACCTCAGGCATTCTCAATCCACGCCCGCTGCAACAGGCGTTCAGGCGACTGTACGGCGAGCTGCGGCTCGAAGATTTGCGCCCGCGCACGCTGCTCCAGGCCACCGACATTGATACCGGCGGAGGTGTCGTGCTGAGCAAAGGGCTGGTGGCCGATGCCGTGTATGCTTCGGGCGCCTTCTTCCCGGCTTTTCCGCCGCTCAAAATTGACGGTCGCTGGCTGGGCGACGGAGTTTACAGTTCGCCGGTGCCGGTGATGGAAGCCGTCAAGCGCAGCATGGACGTGATTATCGCGCTCGACTTTCAGGAACGAGTCACCGAAGAGCCTGCCGGATTTCTCGACTGCCTGACGCGCTACATTGATTCGACGCAGCGTTCGCTCGTGCGCAGTCAGATGATGTCAGCAATTGAAAATCATCATCACGAAATCATCATCGTCAGTATCTGCTTCGATCACACGATCAGTTTGCGCGACGTGCATGAAATCCCGTACCTGCTTCAGGCCGGACGCGAAGCCGTTGCGCGCAGCGGCGAGGCGATCCTGCATGCCGTCCGCAGCTTCCATCGTTCGCAGCGCGCGTCCGTGTGATTTTCACGGCTGAATTTCAAGTCAATTCACGGAGATCAGTTATGAACCGAATCGCGGTTCTCCTGGTATTGTTGTGTCTGCCTGTCGCTGGCAGCGCACAGCAGACAATTGAAACGCTGACGATTGATCAGGCGGTCGCGTTTGCGCTCAAACACAATCGGCTGCTGCTCAATGAAGAAATCGAAGTTGAGAAAGCCGCCGACCAGGTGGCCGCCGCCAGAACGCGACGCCTGCCTGAATTCGAGCTGACAGTGTTTCAGGCGCAGTTGCTTTCGCCGCTCGATTTCGAGTTCCGGCGCGGCGTGCTGGGCACGTATCCGAATCTCGGCCCGATTCCGTCACGCGACACCGACATCAGCCGGGGCCGCAAACCTGCAACACTGGTTTTCGGTCGCGCT
>CAYWDW010001018.1:0-1939 GCA_964457105.1 uncultured Heliobacteriaceae bacterium | reverse complement strand
GCGCGCCGCAACCTGGCAATCTGATGCGCATCAACTTTTATCGCCTGCAGGGACCACCGTCCAGTCACAAGGGCATTGCCTGGCAGCCGACCAACAGCAACAGCTATCACGTCCCTGAAGCCTTCGGACGCCTGAAGCTTGGGAAATAAGCGCCGCCACGAATGAACACGAAGTTTCACGAATGGACAGACACTTTTCAGTTCTCACTACGTTCTGACCATTCGTGAAACTTCGTGTTCATTCGTGGCGGCTTTGTCTCTGATGACTGCTTCTCTGGCGCGTTTCAATCGTCAGCACGCACCCAGCCGTAAGCGGCATTGGAACGCTGCCCGCCCTGATCGAGATAGGCCAGCTTGATTCTGTCCAGCGCATCCGCCGGCAGCGCGTGGCGTTTGGCCTTGATATCCAGCTTGTAAAGCTTAGCCGCGTTCAGCCCGAAGATCTTCGCCTTGTCTTCCTTCGTGATCTTTCGGTAGCCGAACTTCTCGCACATCTCGTCGCTGATCTGAAACCGCTTGAAGGCCTCAATCGCCCATTGCGGCGACCCCCACCACAGACAATCCGTGCCCCAGACAACGTGATCGGCGCCGTAATATTTGATGTTCTTGCCCATCCCGTGCATGCACATGATCGGATCGGTGACGGCGAGGACGTTGAAGAAGCTGCCGATTTCGCAGTAGACGTTGTTCATCTTCGGATTGCGCTTCTTGATGTCCATCAGCACCGAATGCCACAGGAAGTCGCCGGTCGTCGGATCGTACTGATTCGATTCCTTCCAGTTCGGTTCGTTCGCGCCGTGCTTGATGGCCGAGTGATAGACGACGAAGTTGAAATCGGGATTGCGCAGCGCGGCTTTCTCGACATCCTTCGGGTTGGCCAGGTGGCCGAGCGTGCGCGACTGATAGGAATAGCCCTTGTGCGTGCTGACGAGCCGGATGCCGCGTTTGCGCGACTCCTCGATGAACCACTGCGCGTTGTCATCATCAAGCTGAAAGCCGTTGCCCGACTGCCCCGGATCGGTGTGGCAGTACCACTTCCACGAACTGATGCCGTACTCTTTGATTTCGCGTTCCATCTGCTCCAGGCACGCGGCCTTGTCAATCCGGTTGTTGACCTTGTCCCAGTAATGATTTGGCGCGAGGTTGCCCTGGTTGAGCGCGCGCTGTGAACCGGCCATCTCGTTGATCTCCCGGCGCGCTTTGGCCATGACCCAGCTTGGCAGCACCTTGCCGGCGGCGCCTGGCGTGCGGGCCGCGCCTTCGAGAACTTTGCCATCCTTGTCGCGCAGGTTTTCCTTGCCGGGCACGCCGGAGATGACGATCAGCGAAGTTTCGCTGTCAAGGAACATCTCCTTGACGAAGTTGCGGAAGCCGTAAGCCTCAGCATCATCCTTCAACTGAAAGCCCATGTTTTTGACGAACTCCATCGTGCGGAAGCCCTGCAGCGGCAGCCCGTTGGTGAAGTGCGCCTGCACGTCAATGACGAAGTATTCGCCCTTCGGCCATTTCTCAGCGATGGGCGCGGGTTCCCAGCTTTCGATTTCATCCACTTCCCAGACCTTGCCGAACACCTTGTTCGAAGCTAAGAAGCACGTCGCCAGGCCCATGGAGCTGGCCATAAATGAACGACGATCCATGCCGAGCTTCGGCGCTCTGACCTCCGCCATTTCATTGATCAGATGCTCAACCATTTTCTGCGGCTCTGATTGCGGACGCGGAATGAACTCCTCGTTGGAAACCGCCTGCGTCGGCAGCGGTGAATCAACACCCTTGTTTTTGTCACGCTGAAATTTACGAATCCACATAAGTCTGGCTCCTTGTGCAAAGATGGTAGACCGTAACCTGACCGGTTGCGGAGGTTGTCTGACAGGCAATGATGACTTGAACTGACTGTTGCTCGAACGACTCTGCCACTGTGACTTCGTCCCTCCGGCCTGGGC
>CAYWDW010001017.1:244-1942 GCA_964457105.1 uncultured Heliobacteriaceae bacterium | reverse complement strand
ATCACGCGGCGCGAGCAGCAGCCACACCGGCAGCACCGAAGCGACGAAGCCGTAAATCGCAACGGCGAGCGTGATGCCGTTCTTTTCAAATCTGAACCACGAAGCATAAGACGAATCCTGCACGACCTTGCCAAAGACCACCGCGAGAATCAGCAGGATGACGCCGGCAATGGTGGCTTCGGTAATCGCGCGATGACTGCCCGCGCGCCAGCGATACATATACATCCCCATCAGCAGCGCAATCGGAATCGTCATCGCAATCGTGAACATGCCCCAGGGGCTTTCGGCGAGCGCATTGACGACCGCCAGTCCGACGCCCGCCAGCGCGACCACCAGGATGATCAGAATCGCAATCGTGGCGATGACGCCGGTCACGCGATCAATTTCGCGCCGCGCAATCTCAGCAATTGATTTGCCGCCACTGCGTATCGAAGCCGCCAGCACGATGAAATCATGCACGGCCCCGGCCAGCACCACGCCGATCACCAGCCACAACAAACCGGGCAGAAATCCGAACTGCGCGGCCAGCACCGGCCCGATCAGCGGCCCCGGCCCGCTGATCGCCGCGAAATGATGACCCCACAACACGTATTTGTTGGTCGGCAGATAATTCTGTCCGTCCATGAATTTGTGCGCCGGCGTGACGCGCGCGTCGTCAAGGGCCAAAACCTTCGCGGCGATGAAGGCGCTGTAGAAGCGATAGGCGATGGCGTACAGGCACAGCACGCCGATGAGAATGGGGACGGCATTGATTGTGACGCCGTTCATAAGCAGCCTCCTGTTGTTGCTGTCGAACCCGGATCCGGAGTTCTGAAGAATTGCGGATGCAGGATAGCTTACTTTTCGAGCCTGCGCATCTGTTCCAGCCGCGCTTTTTCGCGGAGCAGTTCGGCGGCGAGTTCGGCTTCGCTCGGCAGGTACATCTGGTAACGCGCGGCGATGATTTGATTGATCTGACCACGTAACATTGGAATACGCGACGGAACAGTACAGGGAGCGGTAGCGACCTGGTTTCTGCGAAGTGTTCCATTTCACAACACCAGGTCGCTACCGCTCCCTGTACTGTTCCGATTGTCAGATCAAGGTCAATATAAAAGTGATCGCCATCCAGCGTGATCCGCACCTGTCGCCCGACGAAGGCAAATCCCCGGCCCAGTTCGAGCATGAATTCCTGAAGGTGATCGAGGATCGCCGCTTCCAGGTCGCTTTCCAGATAATCCCTGTTTTCGCGCAGGCCCAGAAATTCCAGAACAAACGGGTCTTTGATGAAATCGAGCGCCTCCTGTGGTTCAGCTTCGTCACGCGACCTTTTGAGCATCGCGCGTTTGTTTTTCGAGAGCGCGATTCGTTCAAAAGAGAACGTGTTGATCTGGCGTTCAAGCTGTCGCGTTGACCAGACGCCTGCGGCACCTCTGATTCATAGAAAGCGCGGGCGTCAGGATTTTCGACCTTGAGCAGCAGGCGATAGTGAGTCCAGGACAATTCTCGACGCACTGCGTCGAGAAAGTTCGGGAAGGTCTGATAAAACTTTCGCATGTGCCAGAGGTTTGATTTGTCAAAACCCCTGCGATATTTCGCAGTCAGTCTTTCAGACAACATTTCAACCAGCCGTTCACCATAATCGGCGCGTTTCTTTCCGCGCTGCTCTTCTTCGACAATCGCCTGCCCGACCAGCCAGTAAGCCTGCACCATGGCTGA
>CAYWDW010001017.1:0-234 GCA_964457105.1 uncultured Heliobacteriaceae bacterium | reverse complement strand
GAAGGCGCGGGCTTCTTCGAGGATCGTCACGACTTTCTGATAAAGGCTGTCTTCGACTGATTTTTTTGAAGCCGTGGCTTTGCGTGATGGAGCAGTGATCTTGTTTTTCATGCTGTGGCTGAGTTGTGTTCATCACCAAACCTGAGCTTCGCGGCGAAACTTCAGGCTCCCGATTGAAGCTGATCTGTGACGGAAAGGCAGATGTGGCGCGGGCATTGTAACACGCCGGTCCAG
>CAYWDW010001016.1:0-1950 GCA_964457105.1 uncultured Heliobacteriaceae bacterium | reverse complement strand
TCCAGAGCAGGCGGTTGACGATGCTGCGATGCTCGATCAGCGAGCCTTTCGGCTGCCCGGTTGAGCCGCTGGTGTAGATGACATAGGCGAGATGTTCAGGCTGCACCTCGCGGCGCAGTGCGTGCGCGTGACTGTGTGCCATCGCATCCTGGTCAGTGTCGAGACAGATGGTCTCAAGCTCCGGGGCAAGCTGCGCGAGGCGCGTCTGCAGGTGCGACTGCGTGAGAACGATTCGCGCCTGTGAATCAGCCAGCATAAAAGCGAGGCGGTCAGCCGGATAACCAGGATCGAGCGGCAGGTAAGCGCCACCGGCCCTGAGGATGGCATAGAGCGCGATGACCATTTCAAGCGAGCGTTCGGCGCAGACGCCGACAAGCACCTCAGGGCCGACGCCGCGACTTTGCAGACAGCGGGCGAGGAGGTCGGCGCGGTCGCTGAGCTGCTGATAGGTGAGGTGCTGATCTTCAAAGACCAGGGCGACGGCATCGGGGGTGCGGGCGACCTGAGCTTCAAAGAGATGATGAAGGCAGAGGTCGCGGGGATAGGCGCGGGCGGTGTCGTTCCAGTCAGTCAGGATTTGCCGCCGCTCCGCTTCGCTCAGCAGTGATAATTGCGCAACGGCTTTTTGCGGTTCAGCGATGATGCTTTCAAGCAGCGTTTGCATGTGCAATGACAGGCGGCTGACTTCGGCTTCGTCAAAAAGCTGCCGGTCGTAGATGAATTTGATCAGCAGTTCCTGCTCCGGCGAAATGACCAGCGTCAGCGGGTAATTGGTCTGCTCGATGAATTGCACATCCTCGGCCTGCAACCCGATTGACAGGTTGCGCAGCGATTCGCTGACCGGATAGTTTTCAAACACCAGCAGGCTTTCAAAGAGCGGCTGAGTGCGCGGCACCTGGCTCCAGCCCTGAATCTGCACCAGCGAACTGAATTCATAAAACCTGGCACCGGCCTGCTGAAGCTGCAACTGCCTGAGCAGCGGCAGCACATTCTCCTGCGGGTTGATCGTCGCGCGCACCGGCAGCGAATTGATGAACAGACCCACCATTGATTCGACGCCGGGCAGTTCAGCCGGACGGCCTGACACAGTGGCTCCGAAGACGACATCGCTTTCGCCGCTGTAACGCGCCAGCAGCAGCGCCCACGCGCCCTGAATCAGCGTGTTGAGCGTGATGTGATTTTTGCGGACGAACTGCTGCAGCGCTTCGGTCAGCGTGGCCGGCAAACGACACGGCAGCAGTTGATAACCTGTAGTCTCAGGGGTGATCTCAGTCGCGGCGTGTTCGAGCGGCAGCGGGGTCGGCGTGGTCAAACCGCTGAGCGTCTGACGCCAGAACAATTCGGCTTCGGCGGGATTCTGTTTTTGCAGCCAGTTGATGTAATCGCGGTACGGGCGGACCGGCGGCAGCGACAGTTCTTTGCCCTGCGCGAAGGCGGCATAAAAGCTGAAGACTTCTCTGAACAGCAGCGGCAGCGACCAGCCATCGAGCAGCAGGTGATGATGCGTGAAGACAAAGCGCCAGGCCTCTGCGCCGGTTCGCAGCAGCGTCAGCCGCAGCAGCGGCGCTTTGGCGAGATCAAAGCCGCGCGCCGCTTCCTGCTTCAGAAAAATTTCCAGTTGCGCCTGCTGCTCGGGCGCTGACCAGTGCCGCCAGTCGTGTTCAGCAAAGGGCAGTTCAACCTGGCGCTGCACAACCTGCAAAGCTTTTTCGAGGTTCTGCCAGACGAAGCAGGTGCGCAGCACGGACTGCCGTTCGATGACGCGCTGCCACGCCTGCCGGAAGGCCGCGACATCAAGCGCGCCGCGCAGCGTGCAGTGCATCTGTTCGATGTAGACGCCCGATTCCGGCGCATAGACGCTGTGAAAGAGCAGGCCCTGCTGCATGGGCGACAGTGGATAAATGGCTTCGATGTTTCTCTTGTTCATGACGTAATTCAAACCTGACTGAG
>CAYWDW010001015.1:0-1951 GCA_964457105.1 uncultured Heliobacteriaceae bacterium | reverse complement strand
GCGAATCACGCCCACGTCAGCCGCGGCCCTGACCACCACGGCCACCGGGCCGCGAACGTTGTTCTTCTGATTCGGATCGAATTCATTGGCCAGCACACTGGCTGAACTGCTGAAGTCTCCGGCTTTGCCTGACTTGACGGAGAACTGAGCCGTAATGCCGTTACCGCGCTGCAACGATCCGATGTTGCAGATCACCGTGCTGCCCTGCTGCGAACAGCTTCCGACCGGTGAGCCGGCTGCCGGGCCATCAATGGCCACGACACTGCCGGAAACGAACTCGGCGTTCGGCGGGATCGAAACCGAGAGCGTAATCTGAGTGGCCGTCGTCAACAGGCTCGGTGGAGGCAGGGTGGTAGGACAATTCTGATTTTCAGTCGGCTGGTTTCTGACTCCGACCGTGTAAGCCAGCGTCCCGTTCACAGCGCCGCCTGAACCACTCACCGAAAGCGCCGTGACATCCAGATCGGCCATGCGTTCGACTGCCGTGGCATTCGGTTCTTTGATATTGTTTTCCTGCGCGCAGTCGTTCTGATCAGCCGTCACCCTGGCCCGGTTACGAACCTGTCCGTTCAGGAGCGGGGCGACTCTGATTCTGAGATTGCTGCTGGTCTGGCCGGGCATCAGCGAACCCGGCGGGATGGAAGGATTGTATTTGCAGACGAGGGTGTAACCGTTGAGCGGATCGCCCGCGCCTGAGCCTCCGTAAGCGCCGGTCACGGCACAACTCCAGTCCGGGTTGTTCTGCTGAATCCAGGACAGATTCAGGGTCGAACCGGGCAGAATCTGATCAGTCACCACGACATTGGTGGCCGAAGACGGGCCTCTGTTGGCAACCCTGAAGTTGTATTCAAGGTCATTGCCGGTAATGACCACATCGCCTGGACAAAGCGGATCAACCAGCAGATCAAGATCGGCGCTGGCGGTAATCGTCGTGGTCACGAAATCGAAATTCCGGCTCTGGTCGTTAGCCAGATCCAGAGCTGGCAGGCGACGCGCCCCGTCAGCCGGCAGCAGCAGCGGATTACGCACCGAGACTTTATTGGTCAGGTTGAATGGATCACCGATGCCCGGCGTCTTGAGCATATCAATGCCGGGCAGCGCCCTGACCAGTAAAGTGAAATTATCAGTAGCACCGGCAGCCAGTCCCGGACGAGTACAGGTGACTCGGCCACCGGCATTTTGCACGCAGCCTGCCGCAATCAGGCTGTCGGGCACCGGCACGGCCAGGATCTGCCCGCCATTGAGCGGAAGCTGGTCAATCACTTCGGTCTTGTCTACCGCCTTCGGACCGTTATTGGTCACGCTGAAGTTGTAAACAATGAATTCGCAGCCTGGCATGCTCTGTGACGCCTGCGTGATGGGCTGCGAACTGCCGGGCAGGGTGACGAATTTTCTGATCGTCAGATCAGCATAATTGTCCAGTGAGAACTCTGACGTGTTGTTCTTCTCGTCAGTAGCTGTCGCGGACAGGCCCTTGGGCAATGGTCTGGTGATTTCAAACTCAAAGTTGGCAACGCCATCCGCTTTGGTCGCAACTTCTGTCACCGGCACGCGTACTCCGGTCACCTCAGGCTGATAGAGCGTGCCCTTTTCGTAAGTATCGCCTTCCCCATAGCAGGTCGGATCAACCCCGCAGACTTCGTTGCTGAAAAACTCAGGCAGATGCCGGGTCTGAGCGCAGCTTTCCAGGCTCCAGAAATAAATGTAGGCAACCGGAGTATCGAAGGGTCTGAGTTCCCCGTCATCCACCGTCCCGTCAGCATAGCGATACCTGATCTTCTGGAGGACCGGGTAAGTCTGTTTATGATTCGGCCCGGTGGTTGAGCAGGCTGGCGTATTGGGATTGACGCCAATCGGAGCGAGATCAATGCCGAGGCCGTCGTTCTGGTAAATCTGATTGCGCAGGATGGCGTTGCCCATGCCGTCTTCGACATAGACGCCGATTTTATTG
>CAYWDW010001014.1:0-1955 GCA_964457105.1 uncultured Heliobacteriaceae bacterium | reverse complement strand
AGACGTGATACGAAAGCTCGTACTCATCGAGATAGTTGACGGTCTTGAAGATTTTCATCCGCGTGACTGTTTCTGATTCCAGCCACCCGCGCGCATGCAGGCTGCCTTTGACCAGTTCCGCCACATCCTGCCAGGGTTCGGCGCTGTCTTCCCGCAACAGCGCATAAACCAGGTCACTGACTTTGACCGGCCCCCGCGACACAATCGCACAGACCTCCGCTTCGAGGCTGTGGTCAGGGAAGCGAAACGACGGCTGGCCCGGATCGGCAAACAAGACCGTCACGGTTCTCAAACCGAACAGGGCTTTTTGCGCGCCCACGCGCAAACGAATGCCGCCCGACTGTTCACAGGCCAGCAGCGTGGCGGCCAGCATGACCTGCCCCAGTTCCGGCGCAGAGACTTTGGCTTCCTGGTGCAACAGCTTCACTTTGGCTGTCAGCATGCCGGCGGACTGAGCATATTTTTCGCCGTGCAGATAAATCAGCTCACTTGGTGCAAACTGCAACCCGGCCTGGCTGGCAGATGCGCCGGACGAACTCTGACTCCCAATCATCGGGTATTTCCTCCTTAACAAAATGAAGAACTATGGTGGATAAATGTTGGCGGGGACCAGCAGGCGCGCACCTTAACACAAGCCCGTCAGGCGCCGGTACAATTTAATGTGCGCGCCACGGTCGCCTCCAGGCGCTGATGCCTGACGCCTGCCAGACTTATCAACCAGCCATCATTGTTTCCTCGTCGGCTCGCGCTGACGCTCGCGTGAGCAAAAATTGACAACTGCCGGATGGGTTGTTAGCCTGCGGTGGTCAAACCAAAGACAGTCTGGCAGACACCTTCACCACAATTCCTGAGTCCGGTTCGGGCCGGGTGGATTCACAACCTGAGACGGCAATGAAGCACACATTCTTTCGCCCGCTGCCTGAGCGGCTCAAAGTTGTCATTCTTTTCACGCTGATTGTGATGGCCGTCTGCGCGCAGCTTCCCGTCAGCGCAAAGTGGTCCGGCGGCCTGGCTCAGAGCAGCGAGCAGACTGAATTTTTTGAGAAACAGGTGCGGCCCGTCCTCGCCCGCCATTGTCAGAGTTGTCACAACGCCAGGGCCGGCGTGGCCGGACTCGACCTGACTTCAGCCGCAGGCTTCACACGCGGCGGCGAAAGCGGCCCGGTCGTCAATCAAAGCAATCCTGAAGAAAGCCGCCTGCTCACAGCCATCAGCTACCAGGAGTCGCTGAAGATGCCGCCCAAAGGTCGCCTGCCGGACGAAGACATTGCCGTGCTGACGGCGTGGGTGAAGATGGGCGCGCCCTGGCCCGCCGTGCAGGCCGCCACCATCAGCGAAGCAAAACCGCAAAAGAAAACTACCGTCAGAGAATTCACCGAAACCGAAAAAGCTTTCTGGGCCTTTCAGCCGATGCAGTCACCGGCAGTGCCGCGCGTGAATAATCAGGCGTGGGTCAAATCGCCGGTTGATGCTTTCATCCTGCACAAGCTCGAAGAAAAAAATCTGACGCCCGCGCCGCCTGCCGACAAACTGACGCTGCTGCGCCGCGCGACTTTTGACCTGACCGGACTGCCGCCGACCGAAACAGAGATCAGCGATTTTCTGGCCGACCATTCGCCCAAGGCTTTCAGCAAAGTGGTTGAGCGCCTGCTTTCAAGTCCGCGTTACGGCGAGAAATGGGGCCGCCACTGGCTTGATGTGGCGCGTTATGCCGATTCGACCGGCAATGACGAAGACCACCGCTACCCGCACGCCTGGAAATACCGCGATTACGTCATCGCCGCATTCAACCGCGACCTGCCTTACGATCAGTTTGAGCGCGAGCGGCGGTATCGAGTCGCGATTTCGGTTGCGATCGGTATGTTAAAACAGGGCCTGATATCTGAGGATGAATACGGGGTCATCACTGATCGGATGATCGAAAAATACAAGCCGTTTTTTGGCGGATTAGTTCG
>CAYWDW010001013.1:0-1956 GCA_964457105.1 uncultured Heliobacteriaceae bacterium | reverse complement strand
AGGAGCATGGCCGCCACGAAATCTTTGCCAACAATCACAGCGTCAGCCTCAGCGACCTTGACCATCGCCTGACAGTCAACGCCCAGGATGCCGGGCGCGGACGCGAGAAGGGGCAGTTGCCGCAGACCGCCAAGGAAGAGCAGGCCATGATGCGCAAGCTCTATATGCAGTCGGTCCTCAAGCAGAGTGGCTCGGAACAGAAGCTCGTCCAGCTTGGCGGTCTGAATTCAAAGCAGGAAGAAGGCTCCGGCGCGGTGACGGTAGCGGGCAGCTAAGGTTTCATTGAGTTTCATTTGTCTGCTGTCCGGGGCCAGAACTTGTGCGGAAGTTTTGCCGCAACGGACAGCAGACAAATGAGAACCTCCGGCTTGTTTGCTCAGATTACTTAATCGGACCGGGATTCGTCCCAGACAAGATGAACAGTTATCGAAGCGGTTGCGGCACAACCATCCCTGTTGCCGCAACCGTATTTTTTATGGAGGGTGAAGTCAGGGGGAACAGGTTGATAACTGATTACATGACGCAACCGGTTACTATTTTCAGCTCCTTGCAGCATTGATCCAGACAGAGGATGTCTTCCCCAAATGAACACCCCTGAGTTTCATCACTACAGGAATCACACCAGCCGCTACAGGTACAACTGCAATCGAAATATGCACCTGCCTGGCGCGGCGTCAAAAGGATTAGATACAAGACTGTTATTAACAGCAGCGTCGCAAAACGGATTCTTTCCATATCCCGGCTCCTTAAAAAATAGATTCGTCTGCTAGCCAACCGTCTGGTTGTCGCTACTGCACGCGCCATTCCGTCCCATCGTCAAATCTGACCAGCCCGACGCGGAAGGACAGTTCGTTGCGCCCGCCAAGATTGACCCATTTGTCAGTTGATTCATAACCCGGCGTCACCACCCTCTGAGTGGCGCGCCCGGCGGCGTCTACCTGTGTGACTGATTTCGGCGGAACGAACTGAGCGCGCGTCAGAAGAAACGTCTCACCAGGGTTGATGGACAGGTTGTAGCGTTTCAGCATACGGCTGGTGCGTGTCTGTTCGTTCCAGATGGCGACGATAAAGGTGGTGATCTTTTTTCCGGAGATGTTCAGCAGACGCGCTTCAGGCACAGTGGAAACAAATGCCGAGCGCGCAGTCTGCCCGGTCAGCGTCGCAAAATCAGCCGCCGGGATTTCTTTGACTCTTGCTTCAATCACCCGCAGCGGTTCATCCGGTGCCGCTGAAATTGGCAGGAACTGATCAGGCAGCGCCTCAATCCTGTTGAGGCGCGCAGCCTGGCCTGCCTGTTCCTGCGCGGCTTTTCCACGCAGCAGTGTGAACGCGGCAAAGCAGAGCAGAACCATCACGGCAACGCCTGCTGCCGTCAGTTTTTTGGGAATTGTCATCGTAACCTCGCTTGTCATTCAAACTGCAATTTCAGGCCGAGTCCTCAGTAAGCGTGCCTTACAGGGAGAATCTCTTACTGCTTCATCACAAACTGAAGAGCGGAAGAAACTTCACAGCCTGTCAGTATGACCACTGAGGCAAAGGGGCTGATTTACTCTGTTCTGGCTTTGGCTATTACGTCGGCGACAGTACTCCGCACGGGTTGGTCTGTCAAAGGGAAACTCCAGGCCCGCAGATTTTTACCGGCCTGTCCGGAAAATCGCTTTGCTGCTGACAATCGTCACGCAGCGGCTTGCAGAAATCCCGGAGGATTCAGTATCGTGACGCCGCTGTTTGCCTGGGCGCATCAGACTTTCCAGACTGTTCCATCTCACAACCGGAGGCACTGAAGGCGAACAGGCGTTTCGAGTGTCGGCCACAGGCTTGGAGCAGAGTGTAATCAATGCGGACCGGGCCCTCGCTGACGCTCGCGTACTGTCCCGGACACGCAATGGCACATTGACCTGAAGTCCGCTCCAATCAACCTGGCAGGGTAAGAGAACATGGCTGCTGAAAAAGATG
>CAYWDW010001012.1:0-1957 GCA_964457105.1 uncultured Heliobacteriaceae bacterium | reverse complement strand
ATTGACTTCCATTCGAGCCCTTCCTTTGCAGGCCGCCAGGCCTGTCAGGG
Source organism: uncultured Heliobacteriaceae bacterium (assembly GCA_964457105.1). Classification (GTDB taxonomy): domain Bacteria; phylum Acidobacteriota; class Blastocatellia; order RBC074; family RBC074; genus DASRDU01. The sequence goes on along the minus strand of CAYWDW010001012.1, from coordinate 1,907 downwards.
CCAGCGCCATCAGGCGTCTGCGGCGGCTCAGTGGGCGGCCCGGTGAATGGTTGCTGTGACTGCCTGCTGTTGGCATAAAGTCCTCCCGAAAGCTGATTGTTGTTTTTCTGCTGTGACGAACGCAGCGTCAGAAAAACTCTGCTGTCCGAATCAGAAGAGGTCAGATTCTCTTTGTCATCCTGCGAGGGCGGATGCCGCAGAAATGATGATGGTACTTCAGAATTGATGCACCCCGAATAAGTCAGACTGAATCACGAATAAATACAAAATACTGCTGAGCCGTCAGCTTGTGGTGAGGACAGATATTTGACAGGGGGACAGCCTGTTTGCCGGCTTGTCGTGAACGAGCCGGATCATAATTGCAGCGCCGGGCAGGTGTCAAAGGATCAGCCGGGGTGTGGCCGCGGGCGGGCCGAATTCCGGGGGCAGGGAACCGGGTCAGGCGTTGTGATGAGGCACTGTCAGGTCAGCACACAGGTCTGGCCTTGAATTTCACGAGTCCGTCTTCGATGGCGACTTCGTAAGCGACCGCCGCACAATTCATCTTCGTTCTGATTTCGCTGGTGCGCGCCGTAATCACGCGCTGAAACTGGTCGAATGAAACGTTGTTGCTTTCGCCGCACTGATCTCTGGCGAGCAGCAGGCTGTCATACAGGCGTCGGACTTCGGTCACTTCCTGGCCGGTGGCGCAGGCCACCTGCACCGGGATAAAGCCCGACACTTCCGTTTCCGCGACTGGCGCGTGGGTGTGACGGCCACGATGAAATCCTTCCTCCCTCTCCTGCATCGTGCGCCGCCACAGCTCCTTGAACGACACGTAGCGGGCGACGATGGTGTTGTAATAAAACCGCTGACTGTATTTCAGGTTGCGATCTTCGCCGATGCGCTTGATGGCGCTTTCGATGCGGCCTTTGGTTTCATGGGGCGCACGCTTTGTGCCGCCATTGAAGAACACATCGAATTCAATTTTCAGGCGGCGAACATCTTCCTCCAGTCTTTTCAACTGTTCATCCAGGGTCACGGCTGGTCTGCCTTTCGGTAGTAAGTCAGTTATCCGTTCAGGGCAGGGGTTGTTCAGAGAAAGCAGTGCGGGCCTTGCGCAAACTGCGGCCAGTTTATTGACGGCCCTCAGGTGCGTCAACATCATTTCTCCGAATCGGTCAACAAAACCTGTTTGCCTGTGCAGGTTCATTCAGAATGAATGACCGTGCCGAAAAACAAGGAGCGCAGGCGTCCCGCCTGCCCTGCTTTTCAACAAAGGTTCTCTGATTGAGAACAGGCAGGCGGGACGCCTGCGCTCCTTGTTCTTTGCTGAAAGTAGGGCGGACAGCAACGCCTGCGCTGTTAAGAGCCGCTGAATCTGTGTGCTAAGATACGCCGCACTCTATGCCTGAAAACACACTGCGACATCTGCCTTCAATTGATCTGCTGCTGCGGCGCGCCGCGATTGAGCGACTGAGCGCCGCCGCCGGACGCGACACCGTGCGTGACCGGTTGCGCGAAGTGCTGGACGAATTGCGCCGCGAACTCAGAAACGGCGGCGTCCCTGCCGCTTCAACTCTGCCCGATTCGGCAGAGCCTCTGGCGCTTGAAATCGAACGGCGGCTGGCCGGACGGCTGGCGTTGCGCGAGCAGGCGGGTACGCAGCGCGTCATCAATGCGACCGGCGTGATTCTGCACACCAATCTGGGCCGCGCTCCGCTCAGCCGGTCAGCCCTCGCCGCGATCAATCGTGTGGCGGGCGGTTACTGCAATCTGGAATACGACCTTGCCACTGGCAGGCGCGGCAAACGCGGCACCGGCCTGGCCGCGACCTTGCAGGAATTGCTCGGCTGCGAGGCCGCCGCCGTTGTCAACAACTGCGCCGCGGCGGTGCTGATTACGCTCAACACGCTGGCCGAAGGCGG
>CAYWDW010001011.1:0-1961 GCA_964457105.1 uncultured Heliobacteriaceae bacterium | reverse complement strand
TCGAGCGCGGCGTACTGCCCATTTTCCAGCCGGTAGCCGACCAGCGCTTCTTCCAGATAATCGTACTCCGGGTCGAAGATGAAATACTCCTGCACGCCGAGTTGTTCATAGAGCCGCCACTTTTCCTGCAAATCCTCGCGCCAGGTCTGCCGCGAAGTCAGTTCGATGATGAATTGCGGCGTGACCTGTTCTTCCCAGAGCTTGTAAATCCGCCGCTGCCCTTTCGGGACACCGCGCACTACGAAGACATCCGGCGCGACACGTTTTTTCGGATTGCCTTCGACGTAATAGATCAGCAGGTTGCCGGAGACATAAACATCAGGCCGGTCGCGGAAGTGGTTGTCCAGCGCGGTTCGCAGGTCAATCAGTGTCTGGGCGTGAATGTCAGTTTCGGCCATCGGCTTTCCGTCCCTTTCAGGATAGATCGGTTCAAGAATTTGAAGCGGATTACGCATGCTCATAAATCACCTCGGTGTTGCGGAAACATTACGCGGCGGCTGGTAAAGCATAATGAGGATGTGAGACGAAGCGCAACCGCGCCGACACTCGCGGAGGCAGGCGGCAGTTACAGTTGAGCGCGCCTCATCAGGCCATAGTGCGCGAGCGTCAGCAAGCGCCGCGATAGTCTGTCGTCAGGGGCGCTCGCTGAGGCTCGCGTATTTTTGTGCGGCGGCCAGCCGGTGATTCAGAAAGACCGCGACTGCACACATCAGCAGCGCAATGGCCTGATGAAACAGGGCCAGCGCAACGGGCACGCTGAGTTGCACGACGCTGATGCCGACAGCGATCTGAATGCACACGAGCAGTGCGAGCGTCAGCGCGCTGCGCCGGATGTTCGGTGAATGGCTGTGCCGCCCGACCTGCCAGTAAATCATCAGCGCCATGGCCAGCACGGCAAAGGCAAACCAGCGATGAATGAAATGCACCGTGACCGGCGATTCAATCGGATTGAGCCACCACGGACTGAGCGCGCCGAGCAGCGAGGTCGGCACCAGGGAGCCGAACATCAGCGGCCAGGTGTTGGTGATGCCGCCGGCTTTGAGGCCCGCTACGAGTGCGCCATACGTGATCTGCAGCAGCAGCACAACGAGCAGCATCACGCCCGGCACAGACCACCTGCGGCCCGGCTTCCCGTAGACGCGATTGAGCGCCAGCCACAGCGTCAGACCGAGCAGCAGCAGCGCCATCAGCAGGTGAATCGCCAGCCGGTAATGACTGACGTGCGGGCGATCAACCAGCCCGCTCGCCACCATGTACCAGCCCAGAAAGCCCTGAAATCCGAACAGCGCCACGATGCCCAGATAAATCGCCGACCTGCGCCAGGGAATGAGGCCCCGGATCAGAAAGAACGCGAGCGGCACCACCACCACCAGCCCGGCCAGCCTGCCGAGCAGCCGGTGAATGTATTCGAGATAAAAGATGCTCTTGTATTCAGCCAGCGTCATCGTTGCGTTGACGAGCCGGAATTCAGGCGACTGCTGATAGCGAGCGAACTGCTGCTGCCACGCGGCGTCATCGAGCGGCGGCAGAATGCCGGTGATGACTTTCCATTCAGTGATTGAAAGCCCGGAGCGCGTCAGCCGCACCCAGCCTCCGACGATCACCATCAGCGCGACAAGCGCACAGACCGTAAAGAGCCAGATCGTGACGGCCCGGCTGCGGTTGAAATCGCGCGCCTCGGTGCGCGCTGCCTCGTTGAGCTTTGCTGCCAGCCCGGAATTGATCGTGTTCATTGTGAATCTTCCTGATGTGTGGCGTCGCAGGACTGGAAAACCGCGAGCGGCAGCTTATCACAGATCATGCAGGGCGGGCAGACCCTGCATTCCATAAGGGGTCTATTGACCTGACGGCGTTTGGGCAGGCATTATCCTTCGTCCGGTTGCCTTTATCTTTTCAGCAAGGAGCTTGTCAGATGCGCTGGTCACATTACTTTATTCCCACTTTACGCGAAGATCCGGCTG
>CAYWDW010001010.1:0-1966 GCA_964457105.1 uncultured Heliobacteriaceae bacterium | reverse complement strand
GCCTCACAAGATATTGCGACTCCTGCTCTGTTACCCCCGTGAGTAATTACAATCCAACAACGCTGTGGCCAACTCTTTCGCCAGTTGTGGCGCGGGCTGGGCACGAAGGCCAAACTCCGGGAGATGCTCCGCAGTGTCTTCCGGGTACTCACTTTCCCGACGATGGAAAACTTGTTCCGCCACATCGCTTTTCTTTACCAATGCCAACTGGAATGAAGCTCAAATTGAGAATTGCTGCCGCGTTAAAGTTGTGAATCCGCTACCGCCCGGAGAATATGCTTTTGCACTGCAAAGTATGTATTACGATTTCGGCATTGACAGTGGGAAGTAAAGCGGAGCCGTACAACGCTCCGGGTGAACAGGCGCGCGGGCCACACTCAAAGTAACCATAAACTCTGCCTGACAAGCGAGCGCCGTTGAAGCGAGGCTGACACTGCACACCAGGCGAACATTCCCCTCTCAGCTAAAGCAGACAGTCCCCTTTCGCGTTTCTGATGGCGATCTGATTTCTGAATGCGACCTGCCTATTTTTCTGCGGCCAGGGCGGCTACTTCCTCGTCGGTGCGGCGCGGTTTGCCGAAGACCCAGACAATGCCGATGCTCAGGAAGTAAAGCATCAGCATCGGCGCGGCAAAGATCAGCATATTGAAGGCGTCGGCGGTCGGCGTCAGCACGGCGGCCAGAATGGCGATCAGGACGACGGCGTACCGCCAGCCTTTCCACAAAATCCCCGGCGTCACCAGGCCGACGCGGCCCAGGATGAAGGCAATCGTCGGAATCTGAAAGACGATGCCGAGGCCGAGCATAATAATCAGAATCAGATCAAGATAATCTTCAGCGTTGATCAGCGTCTGAAAGCCTTCCTGCAAACCGAGCAGGTAATTGCAGGCGGCGGGAAAGGCGACGTAATACCCAAACGCCGCGCCCAGAATAAACAGAAAGCTGCCCATCACCAGCACCGGGCCGATGTATTTCTTTTCGTGCTGATACAAACCTGGTGACACGAAGGCCCAGATTTGAAAGAGCAGAAACGGAATCGCAAACGCGACGGCGGCATACATGCCGACTTTCATATACAGCGAAAAAGCGCCGCCGACCGTCGTAATGACCAGTTCATCGCGCGAATCGAAGCCCGGAATCAGCGCCGCCTGGCCCAGCACCTCGCCAAGTTCGGTGCCCGTCGGCAGGACGGTTTTACCGAGCAGCCAGGGTTGTGCCAGCACGGCTGAAGGATGGCCATCCTTGCTGACAACTTTTGCCGGGATCGTCGTGCCTGCCGGAACCTGCACCTTCCCAACTACGGCGGTAAAGGGAAAGGTGTACTGAAAAGTTTCGCCTTCCTTCAGGCTGGCCCGCGTGTCGGGGCCGAGCAGTTTCGATTCCCTTTCGATGCGAGCCTTGCGAGCTTCCTGTTTGACCGGAATTGCCAGAAACCGGTAGATGTAATCAGACACGGCAAAGCAGAAGCAGAAGGCAATGCCAATCGCCACGACCGAATGAATCAGCCTGCGACGCAGTTCGTCGAGGTGATCGAGGAAGGACATCTGCAATCCTGCGTCTTCGTGTTCGTCTTCTCTTTCTTCTTCTCTGGTCTCAACCATGTTTTTCAATCAACAGGCAAAAGGCAAAAACCAGCGGCTGAAAAGCTGAACCTCCGCAGCTTCCAGCCACTGATTTTTGCCTTGTGCCGCTGGCCTTTGCGCTTCAAATCCAGTGTCCGGCTGGCGGCGTTTTGCCGACGGGTTCGTGCTGCTGCGCCGCGACAACCGCCGGATCGGCGGGCGCTGATGGCTGAGGCGCAGGCGTCCCGGCCTCTGCGGATTCGCTGCCCGCCTCAGCACCGGAATGAGGCGCGTCCGAATACGGATCGTAATGATAAGTACTCTCAGAAGTGGATGAATGCTCGGCCTGGGCGTCTTCATTCTGTTCATGCTGCAAACCGATGTCGCGGTTTACCGGATTGTCG
>CAYWDW010001009.1:0-1967 GCA_964457105.1 uncultured Heliobacteriaceae bacterium | reverse complement strand
GTTTCTGCCAGCAGTTCATCTGCGCGCTGATGATGGTCGTGATGTTCTCGAACACGGCCCTGGCCGGGCCGCAGGTGGCCGAGGCCAATGTCGTCATGATTGCCTCGCTCGTTCAGGGCGGCTGGCAGGAACTGGGGTTCCGCTGGCAATCGGGCGGCTGGGCGGCAAAATGGAGCGCGCTCGGTCTTCGTCTGTCTCTCGCCTAGGACAAACCAAATCCGGCGGGCTGGGATGGGAAGGGCGCGCCGCAGCGAACGCGCCCCGAACCGATGTCGCCGGACAAACGTGAAGACCGTGAAGCGAAGATCGCGCGCATCAGGATTTCACCCGGCGATGTGACGCTTGAGACCGGTCAGCAGGTGGTCTTCAGCGCCATCGCCTATGACAAGGACGGGTCGGTGGTGAGCGGGCTGGAATATCAGTGGAGCGGGCTGGATGAGGACAAAAACGCCCCGCTGACAATCTCACCGAAAGCCGTCTTCTCTTCGGCTGTGCCGGGCAAATACAAAATCACGGTCGAGGCAGCCGGAAAAAAGGAACACGTCAAAGTGACCGTGACGGGCGAGGCGCGCCGCGAAGGAATCAGAAACAGTGACGCGGGCTTCCCCGTCTCCTCGCGCGATCTGCCGAAGAAAGCCGTGCAGAAGACTTCTTCGCTCCGCCCGGTCAGCGGCACGGCGCAGACCGCTGCGCTCAGTCGAACCGGACGGACGCGACAGCGCCGACCATCGTTGCAGGCCGCGCCCTCCGCGCTGACCGCCGCGCCCGTCTTCCAGTCAGGCAATGCGGATCAGTACGGCTGGAACCTGAACAACTACACGACGGCGGACGATCCGGGAAAGGAAGTCGGCGGTATGCCCGGTCACGCAGTGGGCGGCGTCGGATCGGGCAACTTTCAGTTCGCGGCTCCGGCTCTGGGACTCGACGGGCGCGGGATTGATCTCAACCTGGCGCTTGCCTACAACTCGCAGTTCTGGCACAGGTCCGGCTCGGAGATGTACTTCGACATTGACCGCAACTGGATTCCAGGCTGGTCGCTCGGCTTCGGCAAAATCACCATGGCGGGCAACGCCTACATGCTGGTTGACGGAGACGGAACCCGCCACAGTTTCGGCGGAGTGTCGCGCGGCAGCTTTCCCTCGCCATACAGCTCGCTCCAGACTTATGAGGGATACACCACCGACGGCACGTTCATCAACTATTACGCGGAAGGCTACAAGCCGCAGTTCGACAACAGCAACGGCCACAACATGCTTCGGGCCTGGGCCGTGCTGCCGAACGGGACACGAATCGAGTATGGCGCTTCGGCCAGCTATTCACTCTACCCGACGCAGATCACCGACGCCAACGGCAACTACATCACGATCACTTATCGCAACAACGAAGGGCCGCAGATTGACACGATCACTGACACCCTGGGCCGGATCGTCCATTTCTATTACGACGCCAATGGCCTGCTGACAGCGATTACCGCTCCCGGATACAACAATGGCCCGGATCGTGTCATCGTCCGCTTCCAGTATGACTGGCGCAGCCTCACCGCCGCCGGAACGAACTACGGGTTCGCCGGAGTCACCACCATAGTTCGCAACAGCACGATCCCGGTTTTCAGAGCGATCTATTATCCGGCCACGAACACCGGTTACTGGTTCGGCGACAGCGATTCCTACTCGCCTTACGGGATGATTCGCAAGGTCAGCGAGCGGCGCGGCATGACTTTCGACAATGCGCCGCTGACCGAGCAGGGCAATATCGGCGCAGGCACGATGTCGCAGGAGCTGGTTTACAGCAGCGCGCCCGGGCAGCCCGGATATAACACGAATACCGGGACGCTTTATGATGCGCCGACCTACACGCAGATGACCGAAGACTGGGAGGCGCGTGACATTCCGGCTCCGGCACTGACGAAATTTTCCGTCATTGACGACACTTACAACCTGACCCGCGCGACCCGCATCGTCCGCCCG
>CAYWDW010001008.1:0-1968 GCA_964457105.1 uncultured Heliobacteriaceae bacterium | reverse complement strand
ATTGAAGAATTACAGCCATCTGCCTCTGTCAATCTGCAATCTGCAATCTCAAATCTGCAATCTGCAATCCGGCTGTATCGCACCGGCGATCTGGTCCGCTGGCTGCCGGACGGGAACATTGAATTTCTCGGACGCACGGATCAGCAGGTCAAGATTCGCGGCTTCCGGGTTGAACCCGGCGAAATTGAAGCGGCGCTCGGCGAGCATCCCGGCGTGCGTGAAGTCGTCGTGCAGGCGCGCGCGGCCAGGACGGGCGGCAAACAGCTTGTCGCTTATGTCGTCGCGCCGGATGCAACGCTGACACCGGCGGCGCTCGCGGAATTTCTGAAAGCGAAGCTGCCCGATTACATGGTTCCGGCCAGCTTCGTGCTGCTCGATGCGATGCCGCTGACGAGCGGCGGCAAGGTGGATCGGCGCGCGCTGCCTGCGCCGGAACTCGCGCCCGGCGGCGCCCCGTCTTACGTCGCGCCGCGCACACCGGTTGAGGCAGAGATTGCGCAGGTCTGGGCGCAGGTTCTCAACATCGAGAGCGTCGGGCTTCACGACAATTTCTTTGAAATCGGCGGGCATTCGCTGCTCGCCACTCAGATTGTTTCGCGCCTGCGCGAACAGTTCCAGGTCGAACTGCCACTGCGCCGCCTGTTTGAAGCTCCGACGGTTGAAGGCACGGCCCTGCTGATCGCCGAACAACAGGCCGCTGTTACCGATCATGCTGACCTGGACGCCCTGCTGACCGAAATCGAAGGCCTGTCCGAAGAACAGGCGCAGGACCTGCTCACCAGAAAATGAGCGGCAGACCGCAGCAGAAAAGAACACCCCCTGAAATTATGAACACACTGAAGGACCGCATCGCTGAACTCTCACCCGAAAAGCGCGCGCTGCTGATGAAGAAGCTGAAGCAGCAACACCCGGCTTCAGCCTTGCCAGCCGGGATTGCTCCGCGCGCTGACCAGACGACCTGGCCGCTCTCTTATGCGCAGCAGCGCATGTGGTTTCTCGATCAGCTTGAAACCGGCAGCCCGCTTTACAACATCAGCGCCGCATTGCGCCTGAGCGGCCAGCTCGACAGCGCGGCGTTTGAAGCGGCGCTGAATGAAATCATTCGTCGTCACGAAATTCTGCGCGCCACCTTCACGACTGAAAAAGGCTGGCCGGTCGAACGCATCGCGCCGGCACTGACCCTGAGCCTGACCGCCACTGACCTGCAACACCTGCCCGAAACTGAACGCGAAACCGAAGCGCGCCGCCTGGCCATTGACGAAGCGCGACAGCCCTTCAATCTGTCTGAAGGGCCGCTGCTGCGCGCCCGGCTGCTGCGCCTGAACGCGACTGAACACATCGCGCTCATCACGCTGCATCACATCGTCGCGGACGGCTGGTCAACCGGCGTCTTCATCCGCGAAATCGTGACGCTTTACGACGCCATCACGCAGGGCCGCCCGTCGCCGCTCGCGGAACTGAAACTGCAATATGCTGACTTCGCGCACTGGCAGCGCGACACGTTGCAGGGCGACACGCGGCAACGGCAGCTCGATTACTGGAAGAAACAACTGGGCGGCGAACTGCCTTCGCTCAACCTGCCGACTGATCGCCCGCGCCCGGCAGTGCAGACTTACAATGGCGCGCACTATGCATTCACGCTGTCGCGCCCGCTGACCGAAGCGCTGACGAAACTGAGCCAGCAGGAAGGCGCGACGCTCTTTATGACGCTGCTCGCGGCCTTTCAGACGCTGCTCTGTCGCTACACCGGCCAGGATGATTTGTGCGTCGGCTCGCCCATTGCCAACCGCCATCGCGCAGAGCTTGAAGACCTGATCGGATTTTTCGTCAATACGCTGGTGCTGCGCGGCGACCTGAGCGGTGAACCATCCTTCCGCGAACTGCTGCAGCGCGTCAAAGGCACCGCGCTCGATGCTTACGCGCATCAGGATCTGCCGTTTGAAATGATCGTTGACGAGGTGCAGGCGC
>CAYWDW010001007.1:0-1970 GCA_964457105.1 uncultured Heliobacteriaceae bacterium | reverse complement strand
TTGGTGTGCGCATGCTGGCCAGACGGCCTGGCTTCACGGTGGTGGCCGTGCTGGCGCTGGCGCTGGGCATCGGCGCGAACACGGCGATTTTCAGTCTGATCAACATGCTGCTGCTGCGTCCGCTGCCGATCCGGCAGCCTGGGCAACTGGTGGCGCTCAACAATGCGGGCGCGAACCGCAGCCTGTTCTCGAATTTTTCTTACCCGAATTACGAGGACCTGCGCGCGCGCAACGACGTGTTTACGGATCTGTTCGCCTACCGCATCACGCCGCTCAGCGTCAGCCACGACGGGATCAACGAACGGCGCTGGGGTTACGAAGTGTCGGGGAATTATTTCGTGGCCCTGGGCGTGCAACCCGCGCTGGGCCGCTTCATTTCTGCCGATGATGACCGGACGCCGGGCGCGCATCCGGTGGTCGTGATCGGCCATCGTTACTGGCAGCAAAGCCTCGGCGGCGCGCCCGATGCCGTCGGCAGAGAAGTGATCGTCAATGGCCGCCGTTACACGATCATCGGCGTGACGCCGCCGGGCTTTCTCGGCACCGAAATCGCTTCGGCGGCGGAGTTCTGGTTTCCGCTGGCGATGCTGGCGCAACTCGAAGTCGGCAACAACGGGCTGAACGAGCGCGGCGCTGAAATCGTGTTTGTGCAGGGCCGCCTGAAGCCTGAGGTCAGCGCCGCGCAGGCGCAGACCGCGCTCAACCTGCTGGCGACGCAACTGGAACGCGAATATCCCGATGACAACGCGGGCAAACGCATCACGCTTTCGCCGCCCGGTTTGTTCAGCGGCACGCTGCGCGGCACGGCTTTGGGCTTCGTCGGTTTGTTGATGGCGGTGGTCGGGCTGGTGCTGTTGCTGGCCTGCGTCAATCTGGCGAATTTGTTGCTGGCGCGCGCGGCTGAACGGCGGCGCGAAATCGCCGTGCGGCTGGCCCTGGGCGCGAGCCGCTGGCGCCTGGTGCGGCAACTGCTGACCGAAAGTCTGTTGCTGGCCTGTGGCGGCGGCGCGCTGGGATTGCTGCCTGCGTTCTGGCTGGTGAGTCTGGTGACGGCGCTTGAACTGCCGCCGAATGTGCCGGTGACGTTTGGCATCCGCGTGGATTATCGCGTGTATCTGTTCACTTTTTTGCTGTCGCTGGCGACCGGCGTGCTGTTTGGTTTGTTGCCCGCGTGGCAGACCACCAAAGCCGAACTGGTGTCGGCGTTGAAAGCCGAAGGCCATCAATTCCGTTCGGGGCGTTCGGCGCGGCAGGGCTGGCTGAAAGGCGGCCTGATCGTGTTGCAGGTCGCGTTGTCGCTGGTTTTGCTGATGGGCGGCGGTTTGATGGTGCGTTCGCTGCAACAGGCTGGCACGCTCAGGCTCGGCTTCGAGCCGCAACACGCCGCTGAGTTGTCTTTCAATTTGCGCCTGCAGGGTTACGACAACGCGCAGATCAAAGAGTTTCAGAAACGTCTGCTGGAGCGCATCGGCAGTCTGCCCGGCGTGCAAAGCGCGGGCCTCGCCGACCTGCTGCCGGTTGATCTGCATTTCGCGCGCACGGCGATTTACCCGGAAGGCCGCGCGCCCGAACGCAACGAACGCGCGCCGCGCGCAATGTCGAACCTGGTCAGTCCCGGCTATTTTCAAGCGATGGGCGCGCGCCTGTTGCAGGGCCGCGAATTCACCGCGCAGGACCACGAGCAGGCCGCGCCCGTCGTCATCGTCAACGAAAGTTTCGCGCGGCTGTTCTTTCCCAACGCCAGCCCGCTCGGCCAGCCAATCGGTCTGGGCCGCCCCGATGCCCCCAAAGCCCGAATCGTCGGCATCGTCGAAGACGGTAAATATGCCGGCCTGGGCGAAGACGCGCCAGCCGGAAACCAGCGGGATGCGCCGCGCGATGGCGAAGCGCGCGATCGCCGCGCGGTTCTGCAGCGCGAGGCCGTCGGCGAAAACCTCGATCCCGTCCGCGTCCTCGGCGGCGATGGCGGC
>CAYWDW010001006.1:0-1972 GCA_964457105.1 uncultured Heliobacteriaceae bacterium | reverse complement strand
TGGTGCCGCTGCTGCTGACGCAGAACGAACCGGTGCGGATGCTGTTGCGGCTGCGGTGGCCGCTGCGCGTGATTTACCCGTTGCTCGCGGCGATGGCGCATCCGATTTACCGCCTGCTGCGCGGCTTTCAGCGCGACGAGGAACCGGTCGCCGAAGTCAGCGAGGAAGAGACCACCGAAGATCAGGTGCAGGCGTTGATTGATGTCGGCGAGGAGGAAGGCATCATCGAAGAGGACGAAGGCGAAATGATTCAGTCGGTCATTCGCTTCGGTGATCGCACGGTGGCCGAAGTCATGACGCCGCGCACCCGCATCGTGGCGGTCGAGGCTGCCACCTCGCTGGAAGCCGTGCGCGACCTGATGATCGAATCGAAGTATTCGCGTCTGCCGGTCTACCGCGATGAAATTGACAACATCGAAAGCGTGATTTACGTCCGCGACCTGCTGACGCACTGGCAGACAGGTCAGACCGGGCAGACAGCGATTGATATTGCGCGCCAGGTCTTCTTTGTGCCGGAAACCAAGCCGACCGATGAACTGCTGCGCGAGATGCAGAAAGCGCGCACGCCGATGGCGATTGTCATTGATGAATATGGCGGCCTGGCCGGACTCGTCACGATGGAAGACCTGCTGGAAGAGATCGTCGGTGAAATCGAGGACGAGGACGAACCCGAACCGCAGGCCACCGAAGCCGACATCGTCTGCGAAGGCAACGACACTTACATCGTGCGCGGCGAGGTTGAAGTCGGCAAAGTCGAACGCCTTTTTGAGACTGAACTGGCGGCGGATGATTTCACGACGCTGGCCGGCCTCGTCATCAATCAGCTCAATCACCTGCCCGCCGTCGGCGAAACGGTTGACTTCCGTCAGCTTCGTTTTGAAGTTGTCGAAGCCGATGAACGCCGCGTGTCACGCCTCAGGATTCACCGACTGACGCCTGATGCAATGGCGGAAGAAAAGACTGCGACGGCGACAGTCAGCGAAGAATTGAAATGACCACTGCTCACAAATCCGGTTTTGCCGCTTTAATTGGCCGTCCGAACGCGGGCAAATCAACGCTGCTCAATGCGCTCATCGGCGAACACATCGCTGCCGTGTCGGCCAAACCGCAGACAACGCGCACGAGCCTGCGCGGCATCGTCACGCGCGCCGAAGGGCAGATCATCTTTGTGGACACGCCCGGCATTCACAAACCCGGCTATGCGCTCAATCGCCGGATGATGGGCCTCGTCGCCGAAGCGCTGGCCCAGGTTGATGTCGTGCTGCTGATGCGCGATGTGACCGAACGACACGGCGCCGGCGAACAGTTCGCGCTCGACCTGGTCCGCCAGGCCGGCAAGACGACCTTTCTGCTGCTCAATAAAACTGACCTGCTGAAGGACAAGAAACAACTGCTGCCGCTGATTGAACGTTACAGCCGCGAATACAACTTTGCCGAAATCATTCCGATTTCAGCCAGAAAAGGCGAACAGCTTGAGCTGCTCGTCGAACTGATCTTCAAATACCTGCCGGAAGGCGCACAGCTTTACGACCCGGAACTGTTCACCGATCAGATCGAGCGCAACATTGCCGCTGAACTCGTGCGCGAAAAGATTCTTGACCTGACCGGCCAGGAACTGCCTTACGCGACCGCCGTCAGAACTGAAAGCTGGCAGGAACAACCCGACGCGACCGAAATTCATTGCGTGATCTATGTCGAGCGTGAATCGCAGAAGCCGATGATTATTGGCAAGGGCGGGCAGATGCTGAAAGTCATCGGCACGCGCGCGCGGCACGACATTGAAAAGCTGCTGGATCGTCACGTGCGCCTGTTTCTGTTCGTGCGCGTGCAGGAGCAGTGGCGCGACGACCCGCACACGCTTGATGAACTTGGAATTGAAGAAAGAAAGTAAGTCCTCAAAAAGAGAGATGACGGAACACAGTAGAGTAGGGGAGGGATAGCGCCTCCCCCCTCGTCAAACCGGACGTGCGGA
>CAYWDW010001005.1:0-1975 GCA_964457105.1 uncultured Heliobacteriaceae bacterium | reverse complement strand
GGTCTGACCGGACGCAAGATCATTGTTGATACGTATGGCGGAGCGGCGCCGCACGGTGGCGGAGCGTTTTCCGGCAAGGACCCGACGAAGGTGGACCGTTCGGCCTGCTACATGGCCCGGTACATTGCTAAAAACGTCGTCGCCGCAGGGATTGCTGATCGCTGCCAGGTGCAACTCGCTTATGCCATTGGCGTGGCTGATCCGGTGTCGGTCTATCTTGATTGTTCCGGCACATCGAAGATTGACGAAGACCGGTTGTCTGAAATCGTCAGGGCCAATTTCCATCTGACTCCGCGCGGGATCATTGAGTCGCTTGATCTGCGCCGTCCTGTCTACCAGGCGACGGCAGCGTTCGGGCACTTTGGTCGCAACGAAGACGGCTTTACCTGGGAACTGACCAACAAGGCCGAACGGCTGAAGCAGGAAGCAGGCCTCTGAAACATGAAAGGGAATCAGGCGATGGATTTTGAAATCAGAGATATAAATCTGGCTGAGGCCGGAAAGAAACGGATTGAGTGGGCTGAGCGTGAAATGCCCGTGCTGCGCATGATTCGTGAGCGGTTCAGGACTGAAAAGCCTTTGCAGGGCCTAAGGCTGGTCGCCTGTGCGCATATCACCACCGAGACGGCCAATCTGGCGCGGGCCTTACAGGCGGCGGGCGCCGAAACCGTCCTGATCGCATCGAACCCGCTGAGCACCCAGGATGATGTGGCGGCGGCGCTGGTGAAGGAATACGGGATTTCAGTTTATGCGATCAAGGGTGAAAGCACCGAAACCTACAACAAGCACGTTCGCTGCGCGCTGGATCACCGCCCGCAGTTGATCATTGATGACGGGTCGGATGTTGTCGCGACATTGATTCAGGAAAGAACTGACCAGGTCGGCGATCTGATCGGCTCGACGGAAGAGACGACGACCGGCATCAACCGCCTGCGGGCGATGAAGCGTGACGGGGTGCTGAAGTTCCCGGCAATTGCGGTCAACGATGCACAGACCAAACATATGTTTGATAACCGCTACGGCACAGGGCAGAGTACGCTGGATGGCGTGATTCGCGCCACTAACATGCTGCTGGCAGGCCGGACGCTGGTCGTGGTTGGATATGGCTGGTGCGGCAAGGGCGTTGCTATGCGCGGGCGAGGGCTGGGGGCCAATGTGATTGTGACTGAGATTCACCCGGTCAAGGCGCTGGAGGCAGCGATGGATGGATTCCGTGTTATGCCGCTTGATGAAGCCGCCCTGCTCGGAGATGTGTTCATTACCGTGACAGGTAATCGTCACGTCATTGATCGGCAGCATTTTGAGAGGATGAAAAACGGAGCGATTGTCTGTAACTCAGGCCATTTCGATCTGGAAATCAACCTGTCGCAGCTTGAGGCGATGGCTGTTGACCGGGTTGAGCAGCGCCCGTTCGTCGAAGAGTTCAGATTGCCGGATGGCAGGGGCATCGTCGTCCTTGGCGAGGGGCGGCTGGTCAATCTGGCGGCGGCTGAGGGGCACCCGGCTAGCGTGATGGACATGAGTTTTGCCAATCAGGCGCTCTCCGCTGAATACCTGGTCAGACATAAAGGAAAGCTTGAACCTGATGTTCATCTTCTTCCTGAGGCTGTGGACCTTGAGATTGCCCGGCTGAAACTGGCCGCCATGCAATTGAGGATCGATCAGCTAACGCCTGAACAGATTGAATACATGAATAGCTGGCAGATGGGAACCTGAGCTTCACCCATCGAGAGTCTGATAACATTAAGCGGATAGAAATAAGAAGGAGCAACCGGAGATGGTTCGGTTGCTCCTTCTTATTTACCAGATCGGAAGAAGATGTATATGCCCAGGGCGAGGAACGCTGCCGGGCCGCCCCAGACAGCCATCTCAGCCGGGAGTCGTCCCTGCCGTCCAAAAGATTCGAGAATGCTGGTCGTCGTCCAGAAAACGAGACAGAGAATCATGCCTGTTGTTAAGCGAGACAGAATTTTTC
>CAYWDW010001004.1:0-1983 GCA_964457105.1 uncultured Heliobacteriaceae bacterium | reverse complement strand
GCCGAACACACCAACAGCGCCATCAACAGGGAACAAACAAGGAGCGCCATAAACAAGGAGCGCAGGCGTCCCGCCTGCCTGACTTGCGGCGAAAGGCGCAATGATCGAAACAAGGATCAAACAGGGAGCCGTAAACAAGGAGCGCAGGCGTCTCGCCTGCCTGACTTGCGGCGAAAGGCGCTTTGCTTGAAAACAGGGCAGGCGGGACGCCTGCGCTCCTTGTTTACGGCGCTCCTTGTTTACGGCGCTCCTTGTATTGAATCTATTCCTCGCCTTCGCGTTTCTTTTCTCTTTCCTTAAAAGGTTGTTTGAGGCCGCGTTCGGCCTGTTCGCGGGTGTCGTAAACATTCGGGCGCGAGAGGACCAAACGGTATTGCGCGAGGGCTTCGGGGCGCTTGCCGGCGAGGTCGTAAACCTGTGCGGCGCGCAGCAGGGACCACGTCATCAGGCCTGGTTCGGCTTTGGCCGTTTTCAGCACGGCCAGAAACTGTTCAGCGGCGCGCTCGAACTGCTGAGAACTGGCCAGGGCTTCAGCGTACTGATAATGAATCAGGTCAATGGCCTTGCCCGCGTCGGCGCTTTGCAGCAGTTCCTCGTAAATCGCAAAGGCTTCCGGCGAGCGGTTCAATTGTGACAGCGTCGAAGCCGTTTCGAGCCGAATCAGGTAATTGCGCGGGAAGCGCTGGCTCAGATTCTGCAACTGTCTGAGCGCGTCTTCAGGGCGTTTCTCGTTCTGGTAAATGGCAATCAGAATGACGCGCGCATCGTCGTTGATGAAGCGGCCTTTGTTCATCGCGTCTTCAAGCATCAGCAGACCTTTTGACCGGCTGCCGCGCGTGCCGATCATCGCCGCCAGCGCCTTGAGCGGAAAGGGCAGGCTGCCGACGATGTAGTTGTAAAGGCCGATGGACATGTAAGCGTCGTAAAAATCCGGCTTCAGTTTGACGACCTGCTGATGATAATCAACGCAGCGCGAACCGTTGCGCAGCGCGCCGATGAATTTGCGCGCCACCGAAGCGTCATAGCCGCCCATCACGCCGTACACCGTGCCCAGAAAATAGAGCGCGTCAGGATCTTTTTTCGCCGTGCGATTGACCAGCGCGAGGGCTTTGGTTTTGGCGCGATTGATCGTGTCACGAAACTGCCGGTCCACCGCCGGGTCCACGACGTCGCCTTCGGTTTCCTCTTTGGCCTGGTCGGCTCCGGCATAAAAACTTTCGTTCTGATAAATGCCGGTTTGCAGGCGGCGGCTGCGATTCAACTGATCCAGCCAGATCAGCGTGGCGAGGTACAAATCGCCTGCCGGATGATCCGGCAGGCGGCGGCGAATCTCTTCAAACTTTGCGCGGGCCGTCGTGTAATCGAGGTTGTAAACCGCGTCACTGGCTTCGTGCCGCAACGCCACAATGTCATCAGGCAGCGCGCCGCTTGCGACGGCAGGTGCGGCCATGCCGGTCGCAGGCGTCTGCGCCGTCACCGCACACGGCCACAGCAGCAGCACGACTGAAGCGATTACCGCCAGCCGCGCCAGCGCCTGCCAGGACGCTTTCATTTGTCGGATTGTCACGTGCCTGATCGCAGACAGCTTGCCGCCAGCTTCCCGCCACGCCCCGCGTCCAGGTGGCGGCACAAACGTCAGCAGAAAGTTCAGAGCCAGCAGCGCGCCCTGGATAATCGAAAGTGAACGTTCGGTCATGATTGTCACCTCAGTTAATTCGTCAGCCCGCCGCAATGACTTTCAAGGCGTGCGGCACGACTTCAAAACGCATGGGCAGTTGGCCGGCCAGTTCGCCGTCAAGCTGCACGAAAACTTCAGGCCCGGCGTCGGCGCTGATCTGCTGCGCTTCCAGGTAAGTCACTCCGGCGCAACCGGTGTGGCGGCCTGCGAGCGCGAGCGCGGCGTAGCCGATGTAATCCAGCCGATTGCGCGAATTGAAAATGCAGACATTCAACCGGTCATCATCCATGCGCGCGCCGGGCGCC
>CAYWDW010001003.1:0-1984 GCA_964457105.1 uncultured Heliobacteriaceae bacterium | reverse complement strand
CGGAAATAACGGAACAGACAGAAACAAAGAATGCAAAACGCGGACAGTTTCCGTGTGTTCCGTGCTTTCCGTCTGTTCCGTCATCTCATCTTCTTTGCTTCAGAACCTGACTCTGAACTGAAACTGAAACTGTCGGCCCGGTTCCGTATTGGAAATGCCGGGCAGCGGCTGACCGAAAGTGGCTGGCGGCAGGCCGCTCGCCAGATTGCCATAAGTGCCGTTTCTGCCGACGATGTTTGAGTGATTGAATAAATTGAAGCTTTCAGCGCGCAGGCTGGCGCGCACGTGTTCGGTGAAACTGAACTCCTTTTCAATAAACAGGCCAAGGTCATATTGCGCCGTCCCCAGGCCGGCATTGCGCGGGACGACTTCGCCGTTGATCACCGGACGATCCGAATTCGCGCCGTCGCCGTTGTTGTCAGCGCCCGTCGTGTAATTGAACGGGCGGCCTGAAGCCAGCGAGGCGATGCCGCCAAAAGTGAAATGCCACGGCAACTGCCACCAGCCGCTGATGACGGCGCGGTGCTTTTGTTCCAGCAGGCTGTGTGCGCGCTCGAAACTGCCGAGCTGACTGGCATCGTTCGGATCGCCGCCTGGCGCGTCGGGTTCGACCGTGTTGATGACGCGCGATTCGGTGTAACTGACCAGCAGCGAAAATGTGCGCCCGAAGCGGCGATTGAGGTTGACCTGCAGCCCGTTGTAAATGCTGCTGCCTTCGTTGATCGTCGCCTGAATGCGCCGGAAGCCGTTGTTGACGGGCGTAATCGGGCGCGTCGCGTTGGCGGCTGTGGCCGAGCGCGTCTGCCCCGGCTGCGTGCGGATAAACGGCGCGGGCGCGTTCAGATCAACGGTGCGGTCAATTCTGATCGTGTGCTGATAAATGTAATCAACATTCAGAAACCACTTCGCCCCCAGCTCGCGTTCAAAACCGAGCGTGGCCTGCTGCGTGTACGGATTGAGCAGCGCCTCAGGATAGCCGCGCAGCTTCGAGACATCGAAGAACTGACTGTAATAACTGCGGCGGCCCGGACGAATCACAATGTCGCGCGCGGGCAGCACCGCGCCAGCAGGGAAGGCTGGCAGCGGCGACAGCGTGGTCGGAAAACCGAACTGTCCCGGCGTCGCGCTGAAAGTGAAAATCCCGGTCGGCCCGCTTAAGGCATAACTCGCTGACGCGTTGGCGCGCACCTCGGAGTAATAGATGCCGTAACTGCCGCGCACCACCGTCCGCGCATCGCGGCGCGGATTCCACGCAAAGCCCACGCGCGGCGCAAAGTTGTTTTCATCATCGGTGAAAGTCTGACGCTCATAACGCAGTCCGAGATTGAGCGTCAGGTCAGGCCGCACGCGAAAGTTATCCTGCGCAAACAGTGACCACAGCCATTCGGTGGCGTTGTAAGTCGCATTGCCGAAGCTTTGCGTAAAGTTTGTCGCGTCGGCAATCGTCAGCGCCGCCGTCGGTTTGTCGCTGGCGCGAAAGCGAAACTGGCCGAGGACGAAGCCGGAGCCGAACTCCTGACCATAACCGCCTGAACTCGAATAGATCGCATCGCCGCCGAATTTGAAGTAATGCCGCCCTCTGGTCAGCGACAGCGTGTCAGCAATCTGATACTGATGATTGAGCAGGCTGGCCGAACGCGATTCGCCTTCGGTTGAAATGCCAGGCCGCACAAACTGCGGCGACAAACTGACCGGATCGAACTTTGTAATCGGTGAGCCAAGCTGAAACTGAAAGTGCGCTTCGTTGAGAATTGACGGGCTGATGATCGCCGTCTCAGACAACTGCGCGGAATAAGCCTCGCGCCTGAAGGTGCGCGCCGCGCTCGGCAAGGCGATGCCGCCAACCGCGTCAGACGGGTTGGTGTCAGAGAAGCGATCAAAGTTGATCCGGCCCGTCAGCGTGTTGTTCCGATTGAGCTGATGATCGAGCCGCGCCTGCAACAGGCTCTGACGAAACTGTCCCGTAAAAACTCCTGCCGCGAGG
>CAYWDW010001002.1:0-1990 GCA_964457105.1 uncultured Heliobacteriaceae bacterium | reverse complement strand
CATTCACCGCCTGGTCAATGTAAGCAAGCTGAGCCGGTGACATGCCGACCGACGAAGGCGAAGCCGTCGGCAATGTGTTCGGCGTCTGAGCCGCAGTGATTGAAATTAAGATCAGTCCGATCAGCAGGGCGTGTGAAAGATGTCTGACCGCACGGGTCATATGCGCTGTCTCCTTCATGACGGTTTGCAAATGGCGGAATTCGGAAGTCGGTAGTCGGCAGTCGGAAGCTGAAAGCGAGATGACAGATGACAGATGGCAGATGACAGCGAGACTGCGACTTCCCTTCCTGCCGAATTCCGAATTCCGAATTCCGAATTCCGCCGTAAGTCTCGTTGCATGCGTGGTGAAAGTCAAAACGGAAGCAGCAGGTGTGGAGTGCTGCTTGTCTCGGCGGTGGTCGCAGTCAATAATGCCGCTTCAATGCTGAGCGTCTGATCTTCCCATCCGACATGCACATCCTTCAGACCGGACCAGCCGGAATCAAAATGAATCTGCGGACGACGATGCGCGCGCGCCTGACAGTGGCGGCGGGATTGCTGCTGCTGACGCTGATTTACTTCGGCGGGCCGATCATCAAAGGCGATGTGGTGATGATGCGCCGCGATGGGATGATCTATTACTTTCTGATCAAAATGCTGGTCGGGCAGATGCTGGCCGACGGCGTTGCGCCGCTGTGGAATCCGTATCTGTTTGGCGGCATGCCGCTGCTGGCGGCCATCGAACCGGGCGTGCTTTATCCGCCGAACTGGTTGTCGGCGCTGCTGCCGCCGACGGCGGCGATGACCGTCACCACGCTGATCGGTTATCACCTGGCCTTGTGCGGAAGTTATCTGTTCGGACGACGCATCGGCCTGACCAGAACCGGCGCGGCGGTGACGGGCATTTGTTTTGCCTTTGGCGGATTCATGATGGCGCAGATGGATCTGACGCATTACGTGATGGCGCTGGTCTGGCTGCCCTGGGTTCTGCTCGCGCTCGAAGCAGTTTATCAGCACTGCCTGCCGGGTGGTTCGCTCAAAGCGGCCTGGCGCTGGGTCACAGCCGGAGCCGTTTTTCTGGCGCTTCAGAATTTTGCGGGCGCACCGCAGGCGGTGTTTCAGACGATGCTGGTCTGCCTGTGCTATGCGCTGTTCTGCCTGACGGTGCGCGACCGGCGGATTGCGCGCGGGCGCTTGCTGCTGGCCGGATCGCTGCTGGCAGTTTGCGGCGCGCTGCTGTCGGCCATTCAACTGCTGCCGACGATTGAACTGCGAATGCGCGGCGAACGAGCGCAGATCGGCTACGAGTTCTTTGCGTCGTGGTCCATGCCCTGGCGGCAACTGCTGACGCTGATCTTTCCGTTTTTTTTCGGCCCGCAGTGGCAGTCTTTTTATCAGTCGCCGCCAAAGGACGAAGCCTGGCAGCTCACGCTCAGTCACGGCTACATCGGCCTTGCCGGATTGCTGCTGGCGCTCGCCGCCGTCATCGGCAGTTTGTTCAGACCGAGCGGCAGTCAGCCTGCTGAAACTGCGGCTGAAAATTCAGCGCCGGGCTGGCGACGCATGGTCTGGTTCTGGCTGACGGTGGCCATTATCGGATTGTTGTGCGCGGCGGGCGACCATCTGCCGTTCGGGCTGCATCGCCTGCTTTATCGCATTCCGGTTTACAACTTCTTTCGCTGTCCTTACCGCCATCTGTTTGAATATACCTTTGCCGCCGCAGTGCTGGCCGGACTGGGCGCAACTTATCTGACCACAGCCCCGCGCGCCGCCGTCAAAAGAACGCTGATCGTCGGCAGCGGGCTGCTGACCGCGCTGACTGCGCTGGCGGCGACGGCTTATCAGTTTTCACCCCGGCTCTTTCCGTCAGCGGCAGGCGCCGCCGTTCGGCTGAGCGACCGCGAAGTAATCGTGCCGGTCATCAGCCTGCTGCTCGGTCTGGCTGCCGTGTGGTTTTATGTTCAGCGGCCCGCGCGGCTTTCGGCGCTGCTGGTCATCGGCGTGCTGATGT
>CAYWDW010001001.1:0-1993 GCA_964457105.1 uncultured Heliobacteriaceae bacterium | reverse complement strand
AGCCACCCGCCCCTGATTTATACTGAGGCTCCCCGAAAAACTGCTTATGGAAAACATCTGGCTGATGGTCGGCGGCATTGTGGCGCTGGGCCTGTTCATCATCGTGGCAAAGTTTTTCTTTCGGCTGCTCAAGCACCTGATAATTGCGGTCGTGCTGGGCGTCGTGCTGATGTTTTTCTGGTATTACTCAACTCAGCCGCCCAAAAATCCGAACATCGGCAAGCGTGCTTACGTGACCCGCACCGGCGAATACCTGGGCGAAGTGACAGGCGAAACCACTGATCCGAAACGCGGCCCGGTCTGGATCGTCAAACCGCCGAATCAGCCATCGGCCAGTTACCGCAAGGCGGCGGTCACGCTGAAGGAGAAATGAGAGAACAGGGCCATCGGAGCGCGAGTTGGCAGCCCGCCGCTGCCTGGCGCGGCAGCCACGATCCAGCGGGCTGGCAGCCCGCGCTCCGATGCGATCACATCGTTTGCGCCAGCCCTGAGAAGTAGTCCTGCCGACGACTGATGGCGGCACGCTGTCAACCTGCCTTTACTAATCCCGCCTGAGAATTTACGATTACGTTTTATGCCGCTCCACGAAACGGAAGCCTTTGTGCTTCGCAGTTACACCCTGAAGGAAGCTGACAAGATTTGCGTTTTTCTGACCCGCGATGCGGGCAAGCTGCGCGGAGTCGCGCACGGTGCGCGCAAACTTCGCAGCCGTTTCGGCTCAAGCCTGGAACCATTCACCGAAGTGGCGCTGACCTATTTTCAGAAAGAGAACAAGGAACTGGTTTCAGTCTCAAACTGCGAAATCATTCGTTCCAGTTTCGATCTCTCGGCGCGCAGCGAAATGCTGGCGGCCACTGCATACCTGGCCGAACTGGCGCTGGAATTTCTGCCCGATCACGAACCGAATGAGAAAGTTTACCGGCTGATCGCGGCCACGCTTGAAGCCCTGCGCCAGGCGCCGGACCAGGCGCCCGATCCGCTGGTGCGTTATTTTGAAGTCTGGCTGCTGAAACTCGCCGGGTTCTTTCCTGACCTGCGGCATTGCGGCAGTTGCGAAAAAAGCCTTGAGCGCGAGGCTTCGGTCTGGCTGACGGCGGATAACACGCCGCAATGCCTCGCCTGCTCCGGGCAGCGCGGCGAAGAGTTGCGGCCCAACGTGCGGCAGATGATTCAGGTTATTTTGCAGAAATCGCCCGGCGCATTTTTCACTTCGTCACACGATCATCGCGTGCTGGGCCAGATCAGAAACATCACGACGCGCCAGATTCAGCGCGTGCTTGAACGCGAACTTAAATCTTACGAATTGCTCAATCGTTTGAAACCCGAAAACAGTGGTTAGTAGTCAGTGGTTAGTGGTCAGTGAAAGGCGGAAACAGACGCCGCATTTTACCAACCGCTAACCACTGCCCACTAACCACTGATCACTGACTTAAGGAGACTCACGAATAATGTCACGGAAGTACGTTTACATCTTTGCTGACGGCCAGGCAGAAGGCACTGGCACGATGAAGGATTTGCTGGGAGGCAAGGGCGCCGGGCTGGCCGAAATGACCAGCGCCGGGCTGCCGGTTCCGCCGGGATTCACCATCACGACTGAAGCCTGCAATGCTTATTACACGGCGGGCGAAGAGTTCCCCGCAGGCATGTGGGATCAGGCGCTCACCGCGCTGAAGCGCATTGAAGAAGTCACCGGCAAGAAATTCGGCGGCGCTGAAAACCCGCTGCTCGTCTCGGTGCGTTCCGGCGCGAAATTTTCAATGCCGGGCATGATGGACACGGTGCTGAACCTCGGTCTGAATGACGAGACGCGGGCCGCGCTGGCCACGATGACGGGCAACGACCGTTTCGCGTGGGATGCCTATCGCCGCTTCATTCAGTTGTTCGGCAAGATCGTCCTCGGCATTGAATCCGAGAAGTTCGAACACATCTTTGAAGGTTACAAGAAACAGCTTGGCATCCACGAAGACACCAGGGTTGACGCCGAGACGCTGGC
>CAYWDW010001000.1:0-1995 GCA_964457105.1 uncultured Heliobacteriaceae bacterium | reverse complement strand
CGGGCACCGGAAAGCCCATTTTGGGCCGCTTCAGAATCGCTTCGGGCAGCAACCCATGCATGGCGCGGCGCAGAATATATTTCGTCGTCCACCCGTGCAGCTTCAGGCGTTCCGGCAAACGGTTGGTGAAATCAACCAGCGCCGCATCGAGAAACGGGACGCGACTTTCGATGGAGGCCGCCATGCTCATCTGATCCTGTTTCATCAGTAATTCGTGCAGATAAATTTTCTGATCAACCGCCAGCAACTGATTGAGCAGGGTGGTTGCCTGTGACTGATCCAGCAGTTGACGACCTCGCGCATACGGATCGGGCTGACCCGTCAGCGCCAGCGTCGCGGGCGTGAGCATCTGTTCCTGCATCGCCCGTGAAAAGACTGCGAAGTTGTCGAAATACAAACTCTCGACGTCAGCCTTGCGCTCGATGAACGTGCGCGCAAGTTTGTGCTGATAACTTTCCGGCAGCAGCCGGTACCCGCCGGTCTGAATCAGTTGGCGCAGGGCCTGAGGCATCCACCGCTGATAGACGCGCCCGACTGACAGATTGAGCAGCGTCCGGCGATATTTGTAATACCCGGCCAGCAGTTCATCGCTGCCTTCGCCGGTCAGCACCACCCGGACACGGTCTGCCGCCAGGCGGGAAACATAAAAGAGCGGAATGCTGGCGAAATGGGCCAGCGGTTCGTCTTCGTGCCAGATCAGATCCGGCAGCGCCTGGAAATATTCCCGCGGACTGACGATCACTTCGTGATGTTCGGTTTTGAAAGTCCGCGCCACCAGCCGCGCATACTCAAGTTCATTGGCTTCGCGTTCAGCAAACGCGACCGAGAAAGTGCGAAGCGGCCCGCTGACTATCCGGCTCATCACCGCCGCAATGGCCGAAGAATCTATCCCGCCTGACAGAAACACGCCGAGCGGCACATCCGACATCAGGTGCGAGCGCACCGCCGCTTCAAACAACCGACTCCATTCACTGATGTAATCCGCGTCGCTTTGCCCGCAGGCCGCAGGCGTGAAATCAGCGTCCCAGTACTGCCTGATCTGAATTTGTCCGCGCTGCCAGACGAGCAGATGACCGGGCAGCAGGCGGCGGACCCCCTGAAACAATGTCTCTTCGCCCGACGGCGCATGGCTGGCCAGGTAATCGGGCAGCGCCTGATAATTGAGTTCAGGCCGGACGGCGCCCGCTTCGAGCAGCGCCTTGATTTCCGAAGCGAAGTAGAACGAGCCGTCAGCGCGATGCACGTAATAAAGCGGCTTGATGCCCATGCGATCCCGCGCGAGCAGCAGCCGGTCGCGCCCGGCGTCCCAGAGCGCGAAGGCAAACATGCCGCTCAGCAGGCTGACGGCCTGCGTGTCGTGTTCTTCATACAGGTGCAGAATCGTTTCGGTGTCGCTGTGGTTCTGATAGCGATGGCCCAGCGCTTCAAGCCGGGGCCGCAACTGCGGATGGTTGTAGATTTCACCATTGAAAACAATTTGCAGCGTGCCGTCTTCATTGGTCATCGGCTGATGACCGCCGATGACATCCACGATTGACAGGCGGCGATGTCCGAGGCCGATGCCACCGGCCAGATAAAGTCCGGCGTCATCAGGGCCGCGATGCACGAGCGTGTCGCGCATCCGCCGCAGCCGCGATCTTTCCACCTGGCGATTGAGTTGTTCCGGCAGCGCGATGCCGCAGATTCCGCACATGCCCTGCTTCAGCTCCTTCTGACCGCAGTCGAGATGAAGAAATGACCATCTTCCGCCGTGACTTCTGTAAACCCCGCCTGCTGCATTGCCCGGATCATTCCGGTTCGGGTCTGGAACGATTCGCAGCGTTGCTGATTGAATGGATAACGAAACTGTCTGCCCGTCAGGTGAAAGAGCAGCCCGTTGACCATGACATAACTCTGATAGATCAGATTTTGCAGATTGATCTCGCACAGCGCGCGCCGCAGGAGCGAGAGCGCAACCAGAGTGCCGTACTCGTTGAAGAAGGTGTTGAGACTGCG
>CAYWDW010000999.1:0-1999 GCA_964457105.1 uncultured Heliobacteriaceae bacterium | reverse complement strand
CGCTGGATGAAATTGCTGATCTGGTCATCAGCGACGAGATCGGCCAGGCGCTGCCCCGACTGGTCGGCCTGAAGCCTCAGCCTGTCGGCGGGTAATCTGCGCTCTGTGCCTCTGTGGCCACTGATTATTCGTAACGCAGCGCATCAATCGGATCAAGGCCCGCCGCTTTGCGCGCCGGGAAGAAGCCGAAGAGGATGCCGACGGCGGCTGAAAAGATCACGGATCCCAGAATGGCCGCCGGAGAAATCAGCGTTGGCCAGTCCAGCATTTTCGGGATCAGCACTGAAATCGCCACGCCCAGCAGAATGCCGATCAACCCGCCGGCCACACTCAGCACGATTGATTCAATCAGAAACTGTGTCTGCACGACTGACGAGCGCGCGCCGATGGCCATTCTGATGCCGATTTCGCGGGTGCGTTCGGTCACGCTGACGAGCATGATGTTCATAATGCCGATGCCGCCGACGAGCAGCGAGACGCCGGCGATGCTGCCGAGCAGCATGGTCATAATGCGATTGGTTTCATCCGCGGCTTCGGCGACGTCGGTCATGTTGCGCACGCTGAAATCATTCTCCTGACCCGGCCCAAGTTTGTGCCGCTGCCGCAGCAGTTCAGTAATCTGCTGCTCGGCCAGTTTGGTCGCTTCGGGCGAAATGGCCGAAGCGTTGGCGAATTGCACGTAGGTAATCGCCAGCAGCTTTTTCTGCACGGTTGTGTAAGGCGCCATCACCAGATCGTCCTGGTCGCGCCCCTGCTGATCCTGGCCGCGCGCGGCCAGCACGCCGACAACGCGAAATGGCAGTTCGCGCACTCTGAGCATCTGCCCGACCGGATCCATCCCGGCAAACAGGTTGTCCGCAATCGTCCTGCCGATCACGACGACGCGGGCGGCAGTGCGCACATCGGCTTCAGTAAAAAACTGGCCGCTTTCAACTTTCCATTTGCGAATCTCCGGGAACTGTTCGTTGACGCCCTGCACCTGGGTGTTCCAGTTCTGATTGCCGAACACGATCTGTGAACGCGCCGTGACCGAAGGACTCGCCATGGCCACGCTGGGCACTTCGCGTCTGATCGCTTCGATGTCTTCGACGGTCAGCGTATTGGTGCCGGACTGATCGGTGCCGCTGCGCACGCCGCCGACATTTTGTGAACCGGCGCGAATGAACAACAGATTGGTGCCGACGCTTGCAATCTGGCTTTGCACCGAAGCCTGCGCGCCCTGCCCGATGCTGACCATCGCAATCACCGAAGCCACGCCGATGATGACGCCGAGCATCGTCAGTGCCGAGCGCATCTTGTTGCGCGCCAGCGCCCTGAAAGCCACTCTGAAAATAACCAGCAGATTCATCTCATACCTCGCTTGTCCAACTTCTCAAATTCCCGGATCAATGCCCGGCACTCAGTCTTCAGGCTCATCCTGAGGCGGCGGCATATCTTTCAGTTCTTCGGTCGCATTGCGCGGTTTGTCAATCGGGTAATCTTCTCTGATTCTGCCGTCCCTGAAGATGATGACGCGATTGGTGTATTCGGCAATGTCGTGTTCGTGCGTCACCAGCACAATCGTGATGCCGTGTTCACGGTTGAGCCGCTGAAAGATTTCCATGACTTCAACCGACGTGCGCGAATCGAGGTTGCCGGTTGGTTCGTCGGCCAGAATCAGCGCCGGTTCATTAACCAGCGAACGCGCAATCGCCACGCGCTGCTGCTGCCCGCCCGAAAGCTGATTCGGATGGTTCTGTTCACGCCCGGCCAGGCCGACGGCGGCGAGCGCTTTCATCGCGCGCGCGTGCCGGTCAGCCGTGCTGACGTTGGCATAGAGCATCGGCAGTTCGACGTTTTCGAGCGCCGAAGTCCGCGACAGCAGATTGAAGCCCTGAAAGACAAAGCCCAGTTTGCGATTGCGAATGTCGGCGCGTTCGTCCTTTGACAGTTCCGAGACATCCTGCCCGTCAAGGATGTAGGAGCCGCGCGTCGGGCGATCAAGACAACCGATGATATT
>CAYWDW010000998.1:0-2012 GCA_964457105.1 uncultured Heliobacteriaceae bacterium | reverse complement strand
CGGCCCCAGATCGGTGAAATCAAAACCCGTCAGCGTGGCGTTGTTAAGCTGCGGGCCTTCGGTGCTGTCGGTGCGTCCGACCTGTTCGAGGTTGATGTCGGCAATGGTCTTTTCAATCGGAAAGATGGGATGCTGACCGTAATAGCGCGAACCGAGCAAACCTTTCTCTTCGCCAAAGACGGTCATAAACACGATGCTGCGTTTCGGGCGCGGATGGCGCGTGGCGAGCGCCGCCGCAAGTTCAATCACCGACACCGTGCCGCTGCCGTCATCATTGGCGCCGTTGAAAATATTGTCGCCCGCGCCGCCCGGACGAATGCCGACGTGATCGTAATGCGCCGTGACCATCACATAAGTGTCTTTCAAAACCGGATCGGAGCCGCGCAGCAGGCCAATGACATTGCGCAGCTTCACGGGCTTCTCAAGCGCGGGCGGCGCCTTGAGCGACAACGTGGCATCGGCTGGTCCCGCTTTCAACTCATCGAAGAGCGTGGCGGCCTGAGCGTCGTGCAGCGTCAGGATGGGCACATTCTGCATCCGGCCCTGACCCTGGGGATTGTCAGGATTGACGAGCCGCCGCGTGCCGATGCCGGTCCCGTTGCTGCCTGTGCGATCAATGCTCACGATCAGCGCGGCCCTGAGCGTTTGCATCCGGTTTCTGAATGCGCCCAGCGCCTGAAAGATCTGCATCGCCTGCGCTCGTTCCGCGCGACGAAAATCAGGAATCTCGGTTATCACCACGTGCCCGCTGACCTGCGCGTCGGTCAGCGCCGCGAGCGCGGCTGCATCATTGAAATCAACTTTGACGATGCCCGCGTCGTTCAGGTTCAGCCCCTGATCGTAAGCCAGGCTGACGTGCTGATCGCTGATGCTGAACTGCCGGTTGTCGTGGCTGATGGTCAGCGCAAAACCCTGCGGGTTCGGGATCATCTGCGTCCAGTTCGCGGTCTGAAAGTAACCGTCATCACCGACCGCTTCGAGTCCGGCGCGGCGAAACTGCGCGGCAATGTATTCCGCCGCCACGTCCAGCCCGCGCGAAGGCGTGTCGCGCCCTTCCAGCAGGTCAGAGGCAATGAACGACAGATGACCGCGCAGCGAATCAGCCGAGATGCGGTCAAGCACCACCCTGTTTTTCAGCGAAATTGCCGGGCCGCGTTTCTGTGACAGCGCGAGCGGCTGACACAGCAGCGCAATGGCGAGAACCGCCAATAAATTCCTGGCGAGCAAAGAGCGATCAGCGTGACGAGGCATTTAATGACTTCCTTTCAGTGTGTGATTGAACAGGTCTGATTGAACAGGTCTGATGTTACAGGCAGTTGGCGGCCACGCGCGCCGCGCCAAGCAGCGCCGTCTTGTCATTCATAATCACGCGGACGGGGATGCTCGCCAGCAGGGAAGTGAAACGACCCTTGGCCAGAAACGCGCCCATAAACGTGCCGTCCCTGAGCTTGCTGATGATTTTCGGCGCGATGCCGCCGCCGACGTAAATGCCGCCGAGCGCCTTCAGCGTCAAAGCCAGGTTGCCCGCCGTCGCGCCATAAATGGCTGTGAACATATCGAGCGTCCTGGCGCACAACTCGCATTCGCCTGAAAGCGCCGCCTGCGAAATCACAATGTTTTTGTCCTGCGCCTGCAGGCGCGCGACGACTGCCGGATTTTCGCTGGCGTAGTTGATTGATTTCAGAAAGTCGTAAATCACCGGAATGCCCATGCCTGACACGATGCGTTCGACGCTGACGTGATCGTGCTGCTGCATCAGGTATTCCAGCAGCCCGATTTCAAGTCTGGACTGCGGCGCAAAATCAACGTGCCCGCCTTCTGAAGCTGACGGAATCATCTTCGCGCCGTCCCAGAACAGGCAGGCCACACCGAGGCCCGTGCCGGCGGCAATCAGTCCGGCGTTGGCTTTGACGTGAACGCCTTCGTTGAGCGTCACCATTTCATCAGGTTTGAGTTCACTGACGCCGTGCGCCGTGATCTCAAGATCATTGAGCAGGGCGACGTGATTGAGT
>CAYWDW010000997.1:0-2014 GCA_964457105.1 uncultured Heliobacteriaceae bacterium | reverse complement strand
CGCCTTCGCCAATTTCGACGGCCTTGACTGCGTGAATTGACATCACGGCCTGGGCCAGTTGTCCGTCGAGTTTCGATGACCAGCTTGTGTGTGAACCGAGGCCGGGGACGCAGCCTTTTGCCACAACCTCAAAGACGCCGCCGAGCGTGTCGCCTTCCTGCGCGGCCTGGTCAATGCGTTCGACCATGATTTTCTCAATGTCCTTGTCAGCGACGCGCAGCACATCGTCATCGTAAATCGCCTTGATCGCATCCCAGGCGATTTCATTTCCGCCCAGGGTGATTTCGCCAAGCGCGATGACGTGACTGGCAAGGAGCGTATCGAATTCGCGCAACAGCATTTTGGCGAAAGCACCGACCGCAACGCGCATCGTCGTTTCGCGCGCGCTGGCGCGTTCGAGAATGTCGCGCAAATCGCGGCGGTCGTATTTCATCCCGCCCACCAGATCGGCGTGACCGGGGCGCGGGCGAATCACCTTGCGATCACGTTCAGGCGGCTGCGCGAGCGCTTCGACAGCCATCACCTCCTGCCAGTTTTTGAAATCGCGGTTCTCAACCATGATGGCGATGGGCGAGCCGAGCGTTTCGCCGTGCCTGACGCCGGTCAGAATCTGCACTGTGTCGGTTTCAATTTTCATGCGCCCGCCGCGTCCGTAACCCTGCTGCCGCCGCCACAGTTCGTGATTGACGAAATCAATGTTGATGGGCAGCCCGGCAGGCAGTCCTTCGATAGTGGCGACAAGCGCGCGACCGTGCGATTCTCCGGCAGTGGTGAAAGTGAAGCTCATAAGTTCAGTCCGGCTTTCGTCAGCAGTGAAGTTACAGGGTGTTACAAATGGCTGCTCAGGTTCAATACAATGCACGGCTCACATCACTGAACAACGCTGTAATGCAGCAACATCTATTGTAAAGGGCGTGGGCAGCAGGTTTTCATCGCGCACTCGCACTCCGGTCAGAGCGCCATCCAGAATCGCCTGCCTGATCACGCTCAGCACGGCCAGCGCTTCATCTGCGGTGACGGCGTCATAGTCCGACAGAAAATCATGAATTGTCGCCCCACTTGCGAGGTAATTGATCAGCACATCCGCCTGCACACGTTTGGCCCCGATGGTCGGATGACCACTCAGCTTCTCAGGATCCTGCTGAATCGGAGCGTTATTATCTGCATCCATGCTGTGAGGAAGAGACTGCCCGGTCAATTGATCAGATAACTCAGCCGCATTACTCATCCCTGTTTACCTCCATCTCAGCGATTGATCTGTCGCGGTGACAGTCGCCAGGCATTGAAGTATAGAGGCTCCGCCTCAGCACGGGCAACCGGATGATTTCGCGGTCCGGATTTGCCTGGACGATCAAACAGGCCCTGAGACAGTAGCGTGAGCGAGAACGAACGCTACCGTCCCAGAGCCTGTTTGATCGTCCAGGCAAGTGCAATCTGATCTGAGTACAGCCCACCAGAAATACATTGATGGTAAGCACGCGGTCCGGTACAGGGAGCGGTAGCGACCTGGTGGACTTGCGGTCCAGTACAGGGAGCGGTAGCGACCTGGTGGACTTGGGAAACGCACGCCGGAAGTACCAGGTCGCTACCGCTCCCTGTACTGGACCCTTACTGCCAGCCCCCGCTGCCTTCACCTCACACATCAATGGCGCGTTCGCGTCGCGCATCCCACGCCACATACTTGCGCTTGCGATACGATTCAATCGCCATCCGCACGGCCACGACGCCGTAATAGCCGGTCATCACGTCGCATTTCAAAGCCGCGCCGTCCCGAATGGCAGCCTGCAGGTTGCGATGATGCAGCAGGATGTCTTCGCCACCGGTCTTTTTGTGCGTAATCTCCTGTTTGCTGCCGTCGCGGTTGAGGCGTCCCTGCGGGCGAATGATGAATCCCTCGCGGGTGAATTCGAGCGTCGCTTCGTGGCCGCGAATGACGTGTGGAATCGGCGTGTCATTGGCCAGCGATGAGATCGCGATGACTGACAGCCCGGCGGGATAATCGAGCATCATATTG
>CAYWDW010000996.1:0-2014 GCA_964457105.1 uncultured Heliobacteriaceae bacterium | reverse complement strand
AATCGCGTGCGTCAGGTGTTTACGCCGCCCTGGGTGCAGCGTCAGCAGATGCCCGTCCAGCCGCAGGCTTATCAGATGCCGCAGGCGCAGCAGCCGCCTTATCAGCCGCCGCAGGCGCTGCCGCCGCAACGCACCAACCCGCTGGCCGACGCGCGCGGCAGCGTGGTTGATGGCGAAACACAGCGCCTGCCCGAAAATCGTCGCTGAAGCTTTCAGCCCGCTTGCTCAACTCAGGATTGGCCGTTATGAAATTCCCCACTTTCACCTTGCGCGGATTCCGTCAGCCCAGAGAAGTGCTTGAAGAGCCGCTCGGCAAGCTCGAAGGCCGGGTCATGGAATTCGTCTGGCAGCGGCGCGAGGTCAGCGTCCGCGAGGTTCACCTGGCCTTTGATGAAGAGTTCGCCTACACGACGCTGATGACCACCTTTGACCGGCTCTATCGCAAGGGGCTGCTCGACCGTCGCCGCGAAGGCCGCGCCTTTATTTATGCGCCGCGCTTTTCTGCCGAACAGTTTGAGCGCAGCCTGGCCAGAGACCTGATTGACACGCTGCTCGGTCGTGACGCGCACGGCGTTGAGCCGGTGCTGGCCTGCATTGTCGAAGCCGTCAGCGACCGCGACCGCGCGCTGCTTGACGAACTTGACCGGCTGATTAAGGAAAAACGCCGGACGCTCAAAAAGGAAGACTGAAGGGAGGGCCGTATGTACGAACTGCTGGGCATCAGTCTGGCGCTGGCTGCGCTGCTGTCAATCAATGCGCTGGCTTCGCTGATGACAACCGTCGTCTGGCGCGGTTGCGAAGCGCGGGCGCGGCGCTGGTCCGCCGCACGGCGCGCCGGTTTGCTGTTTGCGCTGCGCGTCCTGCCCGCTGTGTTTGCCGCCTGCTGCGTGATCGCGCTGCTGATTCCGGCCTGGGCCACGCACGAGCCTTATCACACCGATGAAATCGTCAGCGCCAGGCTCGCCGTGCTGGCGCTGATTTCGCTGGCCGGGATCGCGCTCGCCATCGGGCGCGGGCTGGCGTCGTGGCTGGTGACGCGGCGACTGGTGAAGAACTGGCTCAGTCACGCCGTTCCGGTGCAAATCGAAAATATCAGCCTGCCGGCCTATCGTCTGCCGCATCGCTTTCCGGTCATTGCCATCACCGGCGCGTGGCGACCACGCCTGTTTATTGCCGAACAGGTGCTTGACAGTCTCAGTTCAGACGAACTCAAAGCGGCCATCGCGCACGAATGCGGCCACCTCAGGGCCGGCGACAATCTCAAACGCCCGATGCTGCGGGCCTGCCGCGACGCGCTGAGCATCGTGCCGTGCGGTCGCGCGCTTGATCGCGCCTGGGCCGCCGCCGCCGAAGAAGCCGCTGACGAATACGCCGCCCAGGCCGGAGGGGCAGCCGCGCTTGATCTGGCAGCGGCGCTCGTCAAAATCTCAAGATTGATTCCCGCCGGGTCGCGTCCGGCCCTGCCCGCCGGAGCCTGGCTGATCGGCGCTGAAGCCGGTGGCGTGGCCGCCCGCGTCAAACGCCTGACCGAACTGGCCGCGCCTGCCTATTCAACCCGCCCGGCTCAGTCCTTCATTCCTGGAAAAGCCTTCATCGTCGCGGGCGGCGCGATGATCGCGCTGCTGACGCTGGCCGCTTCAAATCGGCAGTTGCTGGCGCTCGTGCATTCAGCCCTTGAACTGATCGTCTCGGCGCTGCAATAAAATATCTGACCTGACAATTCACCGCTTTTCCGCCATCATCTACGAAGTCTGGTAGTAGTTGATCGGCCCCGCTATGCTTCATCCCGCAGGCTCGTCATTAAAAGTCAGAACTTCCAACAGTCACGCGGAGCGTGTGGAGCGCGGCGCGTGAAAGATGACCGGTCAGTTCTGCCCTGCTCTGACTGCGGCTCACCAACCATCATTCTTATGAAACTGCTCAATCCGCTTTCCCGACTGCTGCGCTGCGCGCTGCCTGTGCTGCTGCTGACAACCATTCACGCGCAGACTTTGAATACCGCGACGGTGCGCGG
>CAYWDW010000995.1:0-2016 GCA_964457105.1 uncultured Heliobacteriaceae bacterium | reverse complement strand
GAAGTAAATCAACAGGCCCGCGCGTCACTGTCGCCAGTCAGCACGCGGGCCTGATTGTCTGATTGCACCTGAACAGGACTGACGCAAACGATGTGATTTCATGGGAGCGCGGGCTGCCAGCCCGCCAGATTGCGGACGCCGCGCCCGTCAGCGGCGGTCTGCCAACCCGCGCTCCCATCGTTTGCTCCCATAGTTCAGAACACGAACTTCAGCGCCAGTTGTCCGATGCGCGGGTCGAAGGCGGCGCGCGCATCGCCGTAATCGGTGCGCGGCGTAATCGTGATCGCGGGCGCGCTCGGCGTCACCGCCGGGTTGCCGGTCACACTGGTGGCAATGGCGATGTTGTAAATCTGATTCTGGAAGCGGCTGAAGTTGACCCGGTTGAATAGATTGAAAAATTCACCGATCAACTCAATCCGGTACTTTTCCTTAATCGCAAACGCCTTGCGCGCGCGCAGGTCCACGCTCACAAAGTTGCCCTTGCGGAAAGTGTTGCGACCGAAACCAGGCGCGCGATCTGAATTGCGGTTGCTGTCGTTATTCACATCCTGCCCGGCCACGACCGAAAACGGCTGATTTGAAGCGGCCTGCAAAATGCCGCTCAACTGCCAGCCGCCCGCGATGAAGCGCGCCACCTTTGGCGCCCCGCCGAAGTAATCCAGATCCCACACGCCGCTCGCCACGAAACGATGCGGCACATCAGCATTGCCGACGCCGCGATCACCCCGCAGGTTGAGCGAATACTGCGCCTGCTTGGCTTCATCGCCGCCGTTGCCGTCAACGACTGAAGTCGCATCGGGCGCGTCATCAATCACCTTCGACCAGGTGTATGAGACCAGCGCCTGGAACTTGCGCGAGAACCGCTTGTTGAGTTGCAGCACCAGCGCGTTGTAATCGGAGTTGGCGTTGCTCTCGAATTCGCGGATGCGCGTGAATCCGGCCACGGGCCGCGTCGGATTGCCCTGCGCGCCCGGATGCCGCGCAAAGGTCGCCTGAATCGCGCTTGAGGCCGCCGTTGAATAAGTCACCGTCGGCAGCAGGTTGATGTCGCGCGTGCGCTGCAGGTGACGGCCCCTGACGCTCAGGTAAGACGCGCCAAACGACAGATCCTTCGTCAGCCCGAATTCAAAACCGAGACTGCCCTGTTCGGTGTAAGGCTGCTGATAATCCTTCTCAAAAGTGAACAGCGCCGTCGCCGGAATTGAACCGCCCGCCGCCCGGATGGCATCGAGGCTGCTGAAGCGGAACGGATAAACCAGGCCGGTCGGATTGTTGAGCGTGATGCTGGCGATGTTGACGCCGTTGTTTGAATGCGCCGTGCCGAGCGCGATGGACGGCGTGCGGCCATAAAACAGGCCGTAACCGCCCCGCACCACAAACCGGTCGCTGTCGGTCGGCTTCCACGCAAAGCCCAGGCGCGGAGCAAAATTGTTCAGATCGTTGTTGATCTTCGAGGTGTCAATGCCGGCGGCAGCCAGCGAGGCCGCCGGATTCCGCGTGTTGCCCTGAGCCATAATCTGCGCGTCATAACGCAGCCCCAGGTTGACCGTCAGCTTGTGTGACACGCGCCAGTCGTCCTGCACAAAGAACCCGTATTCATTGAAATTCGGGAAGGTCGTAGCGCCCGTCGTGCCGTCGCCCGCAAAGGCCTGCGTGAAGCTGGCCACGCGGTTATTGAAGAAATCAGCGTAGCTGTTGAAATTGTAACCCGCGCCGAAAAAGCCGGGGAAGAAGTTCCTGATCTTCTCAATATTGATGTCAAGCCCGCCCTTCAGACTGTGCCGCCCGAGAATCCAGTTCACGTTGTCAATGAACTGATACTTGCGCTCGGTCGTTTCACGCGGGCTGAAGTTGTTGCGGCCAATGTTGAGAACGGTAATGCCGCTTTGCCTGATGACAGCTTCGGGATTGTCGCTGTTGGCCAGGCCCGGCTCCTTGTCGCGCCCGACCTGCACGCGAAATTCATTGAGCAGCCGCGCTGAATCCAGGCCCAGCGCATGCGCCCGCTCGTGCTCG
>CAYWDW010000994.1:0-2018 GCA_964457105.1 uncultured Heliobacteriaceae bacterium | reverse complement strand
CAGCGCCGGAGCCACCGTCAGCCCGTTTCACGGTTTCAGCTTTGCGCCCGCAGCGTTGAAGCTCGCGCCCGGCAGCCACACCGCGCAGGTTTACGCCGTGCGCCCGTCCGCCGCAGGCAGCCGGGTTCTCGTTCCGCTGTCTGAAAAAACCCTGTCGTTTGAAGTCAGGTAACGCCGCTTCACTTTGACCCGCTGCTGCGCTTCCGGCCCAGCCTGCGTTCCACGACGGCGAGCAGTTGATTGAGTTCGCTGACTCTCAGCATCTTTGCCGCCAGCCCAAAGACGAGCGCGCCAACTGTGACTGACACGCCGACCGTCAGCACGCGCGACAGCAGCGATGCGGTGCCGAGCAGTTGCGCGGCCTGCCTGCTGATGAACCAGCACACCGCGCCCATCACCAGCGAAGCCAGCAGGACCTGACCGAATGACCGCAGCAGCCCGCGCCCTTCGAGGCCGCCCAGCCGGCGGCGCAGAAAGAACATCAGCAGCACGCAATTGACAATGGCGACTGCCGAAATCGAAAGCGCCAGCGCGCGATGACCGAAATGATTGATGGTCAGTGTGGCAACGGCGTAATTCGTCACGATTGAGAGCAGGCTGGTCAGCATCGGAATGCGCGTGTCACCGAGCGCATAAAACGCCGGAGCCAGAATCTTGATCATCGAATAGGCCGTCAGGCCGAGCGCGTACCAGACCAGCGCCGAAGCAGCCTGCCGCGTGTCCTGCGCCGAAAAGCTGCCGTGCTGGTAAATCAGCGCAATGATCGGCTGGCTGAGAATCATCAGGCCGACCGTACTCGGAATGTTGAGCAGCATGGTCAGGCGCAGCGATGAAGCGATGGTGTGACGAAACCGGTTCAGGTCTTCGACCGCTGCGCGCGAAGCCACCGGCAGGGTCGCCGTTGAAATCGCCACGCCAAACACGCCAATCGGAAACAGAATCAGCCGGAAGGCATAACCGAGCCACGAAATCGCGCCTTCGCCTAATCCAGCCGCGAGCGTGGTATTGATGACCACATTGACCTGCACGGCTGACGCGCCGACGATGGCCGGAGCCATCAGCCGCAACACCTGCCGCATGCCTTCATCGCGGAAGCTCAGAATCGGCTGCCAGCGATAACCGACGGCGCGCAGGCTCGGCACCTGAATCAGCCATTGCAGCATCCCGCCCACAAGCGTGCCGATGGCCATTCCCACAATTGCCCGCGCCGCACCGTCAACATCGAGCGGCGGCTTGTGTCCGTGCAGCAGCCCGGAAGTCACCGCCGTGACGTAACCCGGCGCGAGCAGATAAGCCGCGCCCAGCCCGCCAAAGATCGAACCGACATTGAAAAGCGTCGAGGCCGAGGCCGGCACGCCAAAGCGGTCTTTCGTATTCAGCACGCCCATGGCCACCGCCGCCAGCGAAATCATCAGCAGGAACGGAAACATAATGCGCGTCATCGTCACCGCCAGGCGTGCGGTCAGTTCGGCTTTGGCCGGATCGCGCAAGCGGGCGGCCTGCATCGTGAAGCCGAAAAGTTCCGGCGGGTGCATCATCCAGTCCACAATCTGCGGCGCGAAGATGATGCCGAGCAGAACGATCAGCGACAGCACCAGGATCTGCGCGTTGTTGACCAGATTGGCCAGCCGCCACGCTTCGCGGTCGCCCTTCTGTTTGAGCGTCTGTGAAAACGTCGTCACGAAAGCCGACGACAGCGCGCCTTCGGCAAACAGGTCGCGCAGCAGATTGGGAATGCGAAACGCAACAATGAATGCATCATTGGCGAACGAAGCGCCGAAAAAAAACGCAAAGACCTGTTCGCGCACCAGTCCCAGCACGCGGCTGCCCATCACCGCCAGGCTGACGATGCCGGCTGACCGGGCAATGCTCTTTGTGTGCGCAGCGCGGGGAGGAGGCGAGTCTGTTTCAGAATTGAGCGTTGAGTCTGCGGAGTCCATCCTGGGTATTACTGATTACAATCGCGAAATGACTGATGATCGGATGACGGAGCGCTGGCGTTTATTCCAGTCTCAGCA
>CAYWDW010000993.1:0-2024 GCA_964457105.1 uncultured Heliobacteriaceae bacterium | reverse complement strand
CTGATCGGGACGAAGTGGCGATTTTGCACGAACGACGGGCAGGAATGGCGATTGAATCCTGGCGCAAACGAATGTCAGTGGCGTGGGCGGCGAAACGCGGGAAGGCGGTTGAGGCATAAGCTTCCCGGCCTGTTGAATTATGCCGAGAATCGGAACTGTAGAATTGCTTGAGCGAATCAGGGCAGGGCGTTTTCAGTCTGTCAGGTTGCGCGCCTTGCAGGATGGAACATGCTGCCTGCTGCTGGAGTGTGATGATGGATCGTTCATTCACGAAAACCGCGACGGCAGCGTGAAGTATTACCCGAATGCTGAAAATGCCCTGCTCTGGCTGAAGCGAAAGGCCGCAGTAACAGAGGTCGTGGTTCAGACTGATCTCTGGAAAGAGGATGAGCAGGTGTAATCATCTGCTCATCCCGCGAACTCATTCAGCGGCAGGCCGCGCACGCCGGGGCGGCACTTGAAGACGCTGCCGGCCAGGGGCTGCGCGGCAAGCTGTTCTTCGCTGAGCCGCGTGCGCGCTGAAGTGATGTAAAGCGTGCCGAAATCATCGCCGCCGAAAACGCACGAAGTCGGACGCGACACCGGAACTTTGATTTCTGCCAGCTCCTCGCCCGTCTGCGGATTCCAGCGGCAGACGTGTCCGCCGTCCCAGTGCGCGATCCAGAGCATGTCTTCTTCATCAATCGTCAGGCCGTCGGGGTAGCCCATCTCTTCAGCCCGGACTTTGATGACTGTGCGCGGATGGCTGATGGCGCCGCTCGGTTTGTCGTAATCGTAAGCGACGACCTGCTGCGTCGGAGAGTCAATGTAATACATCGTGCGTTCATCGCGCGTCCACGCCAGCCCGTTTGAAATCCACACACCGGGAATTTTGAGCTGCACTGTGTGGTCAGAATTCAGACACCACAGATTGCCTTTGCCCTGGCCGTCGTTTTCATCAAGCGCGAGCGAACCGGCCCAGAATCGGCCCGCCGGATCGCACTTGCCGTCATTGAAACGATTGCCGGGCAGATGCGATTCGGCGTCAGCGAGCGGCGCGATCTCGCCCGTTTCAGGATCGAGCGCGGCAAATCCGCTTTTCAAGGCGACGACCAGCCCGCCCGATTTTCTGACTGCGAGCGAACCGACGAACTCGCCGACATTGATGATGCCGTGTTCGCGCTGCGCCGGGTCAAAGATGTGAACGGCAAAACCTTCAATGTCCACCCAGTACAGCTTCTTTGCCCGCCAGTCCCAGACCGGGCCTTCGCCGAGCGTCGCTTCGTCTTTGTATTCAAGCTCTGCCGTGAATGTCGTTTCAGTTTTCATTGTTTTTCAGGTTCAATCCTTTCCCAGATCAGCACGGCCTGTGCGCCCGCCTGATCGGTTGTGGCCGGGGCGCTCAGCGTCAGCCGGTTGCCTGAGAATTCATAAGTTCGTTCCTGCACCGACCCGACCCAGTGGCGCAGCGTGCTGCCCTGGACGTAATGCCGGACCATCGTTTCAGTTTCGCTGATTTCACAAGCGCCAAAGTAAGCCAGGTATCCGGCAAAGGCGGCCCGCTGCCCGGCGGTGTCTGGCGTGTGCGCCGAGTCGGCGTAATGATTGTGCATAATCTGCACCGACATATTGCCGAGGTCATCGTAAATCAGCAATCCGACCGGGTGACGCCCGAAGGGAAAGGCGGCGCGGCCATCGCGTTCATAGATGGCTGAAATCAGTCGCCAGCTTCCGACAAACGGGTTGGTCATTTTCAGGGTCAGAGAAAAATTACGATTGAGGTTTCAGATCAACAGCATCCAGGCCGGGCAATGTTACTACAATCTGAATCTGCACAGCGACAGTGGCGCGGCCCTGGGGCAATGACATTGAATTAAGAGGAAGAGAGATGACGAAACACACGGAAATAACGGAAGGAACGGAAGGCTTCTGACGCTGGTCAGTTGTGTTTCCGTGTGTTTCGTTATCTCTCTGCCTGCTTTCTCATCGCTTACAGCGGTTTTCAGGTGCATGCGCCCGGAAGCGGTACAGGGAGCGGTAGCGAC
>CAYWDW010000992.1:0-2035 GCA_964457105.1 uncultured Heliobacteriaceae bacterium | reverse complement strand
CACAAGGACAGCAGGTCAGAGATGCGGGTCACGAAAGAAGAGTTGAAAAAGACAAAAGATAATCGGCCTATACGTTGAATCTGAACAGCATCACGTCGCCATCCTGCACGACGTAGTCTCTGCCTTCTGACCGCACCAGACCTTTTTCGCGCGCGGCCTTCCAGCCGTTGCTGGCCGTGAAATCAGCGTAAGCCACCGTTTCAGCGCGAATGAAGCCCTTTTCAAAATCGGTGTGAATGACGCCGGCGGCCTTTGGCGCAGTGTCGCCGCGATGAATCGTCCAGGCGCGCACTTCCTTTTCTCCGGCGGTGAAGTAGGTCTGCAGACCAAGCAGGTGATAAGCGGCGTGAATCAGGCGATCAAGCCCGGCTGATGCGAGGCCGAGCGAGGCCAGAAATTCCGCGCGATCTGCGGGCGGCAGTTCGGCTAACTCTGATTCGATTTTAGCTGAAAAGGGCACGACCTCCGCCGGTTCGCCGCTCTGCTCAACGGCCTCGCGCAATGCCTTCAGGTATTTCCCTTCCGCGCCGGTCAGCTCGGCATCGGTGACGTTGGCGGCGTAAAGCACCGGCCTGGCAGTCAGCAGGCTGTAAGATTTGAGCGCCGTCAGATCTTCAGGATCAAGATGCGCGGCGTGAATCGTCGTGCCGGCGGCGAGGACTTCAAAGGCGGCTTCGAGCGCGGGAATTTCAGCAAGCGCTTCCTTGTTGTTTCCCTTTGCAGCCTTGCGCGCGCGATCAAGGCTTTTCTCAACGGTGGCCAGGTCGGCCAGCGCCAGTTCCAGATTGATCGTTTCGCGGTCGCGCGCCGGATCAACCGAACCCGCGACGTGAATCACGTCAGGATCGTCGAAGCAGCGAATGACGTGAACAATCGCGTCGGTTTCACGAATGTTGGCCAGGAATTTGTTGCCCAGACCTTCGCCCTGCGAAGCGCCCTTGACGAGTCCGGCAATGTCCACAAATTCGACTGCGGCTGGAACAATATTCTGCGGCCTGACGATGTCGGCCAGCTTGTGCAGGCGCGCATCAGGGACTTCGACAATGCCGACGTTCGGCTCAACGGTGCAAAATGGATAGTTGGCGGCTTCGGCTTTGGCCGCCGTGAGTGCGTTAAAGAGGGTGGATTTGCCGACGTTGGGCAATCCGACGATGCCTGCGCGTAACACTTCTTTTTGAACTCCCTGAAGATGGGCGGATGTGCAGTAAGCGGCAATGTAGTTGATGCCGCCGCGCCTTGTCCAGCCCGCTGAACTTCGGTGCCGGAACCAGGCGTGATTAAAAGTGCGACGAGGGAGTACTGATCCGCGACAACTTCCGCCCGCCCTGCCGGAATAAAACCTGACGACAGGACGAAAGATGGATAACCTTGCGCCAGCAACCAGCTCAGGCGCTGCTGCGTCTGGCAGGCGCGATCAACGCTTGAAGGCATCAGGAGGTTGAGATCAACGATGCCGACCTTCCAGTTCGTCCGATCCGGCGCCAGCGTGTCCGGCCCCGGCAGACTGACGATAAACCCGGCCAGTTGAGCAGCAGGCAGATCGAAACTCCGCAGGAAGCGTTGCCGTCGTTTGTAGTTCGACTCGATCTGCCCCGAACCTGAGAAGGCGTTGGCCAGGATTGAGAGATTGACGGTCTGCACAGCGTAGAGCGTCAGCAGAAAGCGCGCCAGGAATTTGATGCGCGCCTTGTGCCAGGGTAGATTTCCAGGCAACGTTTGCTCAAGCGAGCGAAGGTCGGTCATCGTGCGATCTCCTTTCAGTCTTGGGCAACCGAAAACCTGATCGCACGATGGCTTTAGCGGCTACGACCACAAGTCAGTTAGATTTTTTCTTCTGTACGCCCTGTTGGCCAGCAGCCTAAGTTTGGATAGCTACTGATAATCTTTTGTTTCAAAGCCGAAATAACTTTTCCTTATCAGGAAAATTTGTGCCGGGTTCAGGGCATTTGATTCTCTGGGGTTACTATCCAGGCCAAGAAGAAGATAGATTTTCCACCCTTTCACGCACACTTGTTTGCTACCTGTAAAACTTTCT
>CAYWDW010000991.1:0-2049 GCA_964457105.1 uncultured Heliobacteriaceae bacterium | reverse complement strand
TTCAATCACGCCTGACAGCGAAGTCTGCCAGTCATACGTCACCGCGTCGCGCGGCTTGTAGCCTTTGACCTCGCCATAAGTGAATCGCAGCGTGAAATTGGCATCGGGATAATATGGCCCCTTGCGCATTTCGAGCATGCCGCGCACGAACTCAGGGCGCAGCTTGGCGATTTCGTTATTGAAGCGGTCCTGCTTTGCTTCCAGCGGAACTCTGGTTTCAACCAGGTGAATCGCCAGCCTCAGGGCCGGATCATCAACGGCGCGCAAATCTGCGGCGGATGATTTCATCGCCTTTGTGAGATTGTCGAAGGACCGGTACTGAGAATTCTCAATCAGCTTGCGGGCATATTCACTTTCAGCCTTGCGCCGTTCAGCGCCCGTTTTACCGGCAAAGAGCTGTTCGATGAACGGCAATTTCTGATTGTCGGGCAGCTCCGCCGCGCCAGCCAGGGCCGAGGCGAGCGCGCTGGCTTCGGTGTCGGCATTCATGTCCTTCCACATTGCGGCAAGCTGCGCGAGCAGCGCCTGCGCGCGGGCATCGCTGTAAAGCGCCGAACGTTCACCCGCAGGCTTTTCCTGATCGAGGGCGCGCTGATAAGCATAGGCCAGGACTCCGATCAGGTCGGCTGAATTGCTGACCTGCTGCAGGGCGTTCAGTTGCAGGTAATAAGAATTGAGGTCGCTATAGAGCGCCGCAATCTGCGGCAGGACGTCGCCGTATTTCGCTTTCTCTGCCGGATGGC
This sequence comes from uncultured Heliobacteriaceae bacterium, assembly GCA_964457105.1. Lineage (GTDB taxonomy): Bacteria > Acidobacteriota > Blastocatellia > RBC074 > RBC074 > DASRDU01. The sequence goes on along the minus strand of CAYWDW010000991.1, from coordinate 1,306 downwards.
TGTCCAGCCATCTGGTGAAGGCGGCTTCTTCGGCGCGTTTGTGATCGGCCAGTTTCATCCGGCGCAGCGCCGTGACCGCGCCTTCATAAGCCTTGAGCGTATTGTTGAGGCTGAAAATGCGGTCCGCATTGCGAATCTTTGCCGCCGGGTCTTTGTCGCCTTCGGCGGTCAGGGCCGCGACCTGTTGCTTGATGGCTTTGATGGCATCGGGCAACTGATGCTTTTCGCGGAAGTCAATCGAGTACGATTCACGATAGCGATAGGTCGCGCCCGGATAACCCATAATCATCGTGAATTCGTTTTCCTTCACGCCGCTGGTATTGATGGGCAGAAACTTTTTCGGCTTGAAGGGCACGTTGTTCGCGTTGTAATCAGCCGGTTTGCCGTCTGCTGCGGCATAGGCGCGCAGGAAGGCAAAATCACCAGCGTGACGCGGCCATTCAAAGTTGTCCGGGTCGCCGCCAAAAAAGCCGATGCTTTTCGGTGGCGCATAAACCAGCCGCACGTCCCTGATCGTCAGATAAGTGTAAAGGTAGTAATTGACGCCGCCGGTCATATCCATGACCTGTGTGCGATAGCCGTCTTTGGCGCGGTCGCCGAGGGCGGCTTTGGCGATTTCAGTTTTCTTCTGCGTGATGGCGCGCTCGCGTTCGGCGGGCGACATCTGCGGCGTGACGGCGCTCAGCACTTCGCTGGTGACATCCTTGTAATCCTGCGTGATCGAGACCGCGTAGCCTTTCAACTGCAGCTCCTTGTCACGCGCCGGAGCGAGAAAGCCGTTAGTGATGAGATTGCTGTCAACCGAACTGTTTTTGGTGACGCCTTCAAAGGCGCAGTGATGATTGGTCAGAATCAGGCCATCCGGCGACACGAACGAGCCGGTACAGCCGATGCTGAGTTGCACGATGGCATCCTTGAGGCTGGGTTTGGTCGTGCTGTAAATGTCCTCTGCCGAAAGTTGCAGACCCCTGGCCTTGAGCTTGCTGAAGGGAATCTGCGAAAGCGAACCGGGCAGCCACATGCCTTCATCTGCCAGACCGGCGAGCGGTGAAAGCAGCAGCGAGCCGATGAGTAAACTTGAAACCAGAACCTTTCGTAACATTGAATTCTCCTGAGATTGATTCAACAGCTTCAGGGCTGCTGAATTGAAATAGAGAGCTGTGATTGGAGGCCGTTCCTGCGCGTTGAGTTCGCCAGCCGTGTCACAGCGCGATCAGTCTTTCAGCCCGGCTGCTTTGCAGCAGCCGACAGGCCGCTTCATAAATCGCTTCTTCAGAAATCAGATCCGGGGCCAGGCCGCGCACGT
>CAYWDW010000990.1:0-2049 GCA_964457105.1 uncultured Heliobacteriaceae bacterium | reverse complement strand
CCGAAAATTGCGCCCGAGGCGCCGACCAGCCCGCCGCCGCTGATAAAGACCGCCAGCCCGCCGCAGATGGCCGAGACCAGATAGAGGCAGATGAATTTCGCGCGCCCAAAAGCTTCTTCAGCCAGCCGCCCCGCCTGCAGCAGCGCGAGGCTGTTGAAAAGAATGTGCAGCACATCACCGTGCAGAAAGGCATAAGTCACCAGCCGCCAGTACTGCCCCTGGGCAATCGCGCCGCGCTGCGCCGAACCGAGCAGGTAGTTGGCAAACCCGTTCGGCGAAAAGGCAAACCCGGAGCCGCGCTCCCTGAGCCGCGTCGTCAGCAGCAACGACAGCGCATAAAAGATCAGATTGAGCGTGAAAATAATTCCGGTCACGGTCAGCGCGCCCGCGACAGCCGTTGTGCCGCCGCCCGCACGATGCGCCTGCGCGCCGCACAACGGACAGACGGCAGCATCAGCAGCGATCAGCCCGCGACATTCCTGACACATTTTCAATTTGCTTTCAGACATTCGATTTCAGCAGGCCGTCACAGGGCCGGGGATATGTTCATCCACATAAAGTGCAACAGCCATCAGCGCCTCTTAAGCCTTTTGAACCTGGCAGCCAGAGCAGGATTTTCGACTTCCTGACGTATCTGCTCAGCCCGCTCCATTCGCCGCTCAATGTCAGCCTCAAGCTCCGGCTTGTGATCCCAGTAATAGGCAAGTGCAGAATGAATTTGTCCCAGCGACAGATACGGATGATTGAGATGGAGTTCTTCCGGACTCCAGCCAAAAGCCATGGTCTCCATGACCAGCTCGATCACCTTCATTGTCGTGCCTTCGATCAGCGGCACCTGATGATCGTCAAGCACAATGTGTTCATATTCAGTTTCGACTACCGGCATAACTGCTTACCTCCGCAGGACAGCCTACTGTTCGTCATCGCCGGTTGCAACCTGATTCGATTTCTGAGCCGTCGGCAGAGCTTTGGCCTCCTGGCGGCTGAGACGCCGGAGCGCGGCTTTCAGTTCCTTTTGCTCGCCGTGCTGCGCGTGGCACGACACGCAGCCCGCGCCGCCTTCCTTCGGCGCTGTCACCTGGTAATCGAGCGCATGACAGGCGGCGCACGATGCGCGCACGCCCTGTTTGATTGTCGCCGGCTCGAACCCGGCGGTGTGACAGTCGGTGCAGTTTGAGCGCCCGTAACGCGAACCTGAAACGTGGACGAGATGAAACTGATCCTTCGGGCTGAAGTTTGCCGCTTCGCCCGGCAGTTCCTTCTGCTTCCACGCGGCGGCGGTAATGCCCGCCCACTGCCACTGATCGTTTTCAACCGGGTAGCCGAGTTTGCCGCCGTGCGGCGTCTTCAGCGTGACGCCGTTTGCCACGACGCCGTCGCGGTGACAGTTGGTGCAGGCCACGTTCGCCACTGTGGCCGGGCTGAAGCTGCGGCCCTGGTGTTCGGTGTGACAATCGGTGCAGACGAGTCCGGCCTGCTGATGCTTCGCTGAAACTTCGGAATGAAAGGCTGCGGTCGAATGGCACGCGGCGCAGCTTGCGCTGATTGATTTGCCGACCGTGTGGCAGGTCGTGCAGGCTCCGGCACTGGCTTTCGTCGCCATCGCCGGAGTGATTTCAAGCTTGCTGCGCGTGTGCGGATTTGAAAGCGCGCCAGGCGAATAGGCATCCCTGAAGGCAAAGCCCGCGACGGCGCACAGCGCGGTCACGATGATCGCGCCCCAAGCAAACAATCCGACCGGCCAGGGACGTTGCAGGTCGCGCGTCGGTCGCCAGTTGAATTGCGCCTTGCCGAGCCTGCGCCCGGTTTTGGGTTTGAGCGGCGATTCTTCTGAGAGCTTGCCCGCTTCGCGTTTGCGCTTTTCCCAGAAAATTTTCAGCGCCTGCTCGTCAAGCTGCGGCAGCATTCCCGTGAGCAGTCCCGTGCCCGACAAACGGCGCGTGCCTTTCGGCGTCGGTTTGGCGCGCTGCTGCAAGGCAGCCTGCGAAAGCATCACCGTCTTGCCGCCTTCAGTCGTCGCCTGTTGCAGCATCCCCGTCGTGCCGCTTT
>CAYWDW010000989.1:0-2053 GCA_964457105.1 uncultured Heliobacteriaceae bacterium | reverse complement strand
TCGCCCGGTTTGACCCGGCTCTTTTCAATGACGCAGTTATAGCCAACGCAGCACGGTTCGGTCAGCGCGGCCTTTTCAAACGTGAGCCGGTCAGGAATCGGATGCAGACAGCGTTCCGGCACGCGCACGTATTCCGCCATCGCGCCGTTGATGCCATAGCCGAAACCCTTGCGCGCCGGGCAGAGGTTGTAATTGCCCGTGCGGCACAGCATGCACTGGCCGCAGATGAAGGCGGCAGTTTCAGAAACAACGCGATCACCTTCCTTCACGCTGCGCACACGTTTGCCCGCTGCCGCGACCGTGCCGCCGAATTCGTGGCCGAGTACAACGGGCGTGCGCACAGGCCAGCTTTGCGTCGCGTGATACTGATGCACATCGCTGCCGCAAACGCTGACGCCGCCAACGTGCAACAACACTTCATCTTCGGCAATTTCGGGGATGTCCATTTCGCGGACTTCGACCGAACCGGGCTTCAGATCGTACTGCACGACGGCGGCCATGGTTTTACTGCTCATTGATGAATTCTCCGAACAATTTCAGATAACACGGATTTCAGATCGTGACTGGCAGTTTTGAATGAATGCGCGTCAATGGCAAGCGGCGCGCCGATCACGACGAGTGGCGCGCCGCGCTTCGGCATGCTGATGGCTTCTTCAATCGTCAGGCCGCCGACGGCCTGCACGGGAATGCTGACGGCGTTGACGACTGCCTCGAGATCGTCGAGCGGACTCAGCCGCCGCCCGCCCGCTGCCGCAATGCCGTTGCGTTCGTCGAAGCCCGTATGATGGACGATGTAATCAACTCCGAGATCCTGCATCCAGCGGCTTGCCGCTGCCTTGTCATCGCTGACCATATTATCGCCCATGACTTTGACGCCAAAGTCGCGTCCGGCCTGGACGACACATTTGATCGTTTCGGCGTGCGCGCGCGCCATCACGACAACGTGCGTGGCTCCGGCTTTGGCCATCATTTCGGCTTCGAGGTAGCCGCCGTCCATCGTTTTCAGATCGGCGACAATCGGCGTGTCAGGAAATTCGCGGCGCAACGCGCGCACACCGTGCAGCCCTTCGGCCAGAATCAGCGGCGTGCCGGCTTCGAGCCAGTCAACTCCGGCCTCAAGCGCGATGCGCGCGGTTTCAATGGCTTCCTTAATATCAGTCAGGTCAAGTGAGATTTGAACGATTGGTTTCATAAAAGGGGGCAGATGGCAGATGACAGATGACAGATGACAGATGGCAGATGGCAGATTCAGGAACTGTTTTCCTGATTGATGCTTTCACAGGCATTATTCTGCCATCTGCCATCTGCCATCTGTCATCTGCTTTTAGTCTTTCAGGACAAAGGTGATTTTCATCGTCACGCGGTATTCATCAATCTGCCCGTCTTTGACGGTGACTTTCTGATCCTTGATCCAGGCGCTTTTGACATTTTCAAGAGTCTTGTTGGCGCGGGCAATGCCAAGCTGAACGGCATCCTCAAAGCTCTTTTTTGATGAGGCCGTGATTTCGGTAACTCTGGCGACAGACATAATTTTTCCTCCGTTTGATTACAGGTTGTTCCAGCGCGGGGGGATGTTGTCGGGACAGCGGCGCATCACGCAATCGTTACTTCAGCTCGCGGATTTTGAGGTTGCGATACCAGACGGCGTCGCCGTGATCCTGCAACAGAATGTAGCCTTTCTGCGCTTCACCAAAGCCGGGTTTGTCCTTGAATTTGCTTTGCGCGATGGCGGCTTTGAGTTCCGGGCTGCCCTGATCGAATTCCAGCACCTTGACGCCGTTGAGCCAGTGTTCGATGTGCGGGCCTTTTTTGATCAGGCGCACCTGGTTGTATTCACCAACCGGTCTGAGCGTCTTGTGGGTGGCCGGAAGCAGATCGTAAAGGGCGCCCGCGGCGCGGTTGCCGTTGATGCCTTTGGTCGCGTCAGGGTGATTGTCATCATCAATCACCTGCATTTCAAAGCTGACGGCGTGCCCGCCTTCTTTCGAGAGGTCTTCAGAAACCAGGTACTTGATGCCGCTGTTGCCGCCTGGGCTGATCTTCCATTCAAGCT
>CAYWDW010000988.1:0-2068 GCA_964457105.1 uncultured Heliobacteriaceae bacterium | reverse complement strand
CGCTGCTGTCAGCCAAAGAGCGCACGCTGAACGATTCGGGCCGCGTCGGCGCGGAACTGAGCGAATGGATTTCGCAGGGCGACTGGCGGTTATTTTTTCTCGACCGCGACCGCATCAGAAAAGTCACGCCCGAAGACGTGCTGCGCGTGGCGACGGCTTATCTGAAAACATCGAACCGCACGCTGGGCCTGTTCTATCCGGTGGCCGTCAAACCTGAACTGGCTGAAATTCCGTCCCGCTCGGATGTCGAGGCGATGCTGAAGGGTTACAAAGGCGAAGCGGCGGTGGCCGCCGGTGAAGCGTTTGATCCGTCACCGGCCAACATCGAATCGCGCACGACGCGCACGGTCGCGCACAGCGGGCTGAAGCTGGCGCTGCTGCCCAAAAAGACGCGCGGCGCCACCGTCAGCGCCAGACTCGCGCTGCATTTCGGTGACGAAAAGAGCCTGATGAATCGCGGCGTCGCCGGCGGACTGGCGGCTGACATGCTGGATCGCGGCACAACGAAACATACGCGGCAGCAGTTGAAGGAAGAACTGGACCGCCTGAAAGCCCGCGTCGGCATTGCCGGCAGTGCCACCGGCCTCACGGTGTCGCTCGAAGCTCCGCGTGAAAATCTGCCCGCCGTGATGAAGCTGATGGCTGAAATGCTGCGCGAGTCGAACTTCCCGGCCAGCGAATTTGACCAGCTCAAACAGGAATCGCTCGCCGGCATTGAGCAAAGTCGCCACGACCCGGCCAGCGTCGCCATCACCGCTTTCAATCGCCATCTCAGCCCGTATCCCAAAGGCCACGTCAAATATGTCGCCACGCCCGACGAAGAACTGGCCGCACTGAAAGCCGTCACCCTGGATGATGTGAAGAAGTTTTACGCCGATTTTTATGGCGCGCAGGCTGGTGAAATGGCGGTCGTCGGTGATTTCGATGACAAGGCGCTGACCGCGCAAATCAACGAACTCTTTGGCAACTGGCAGAACAAAACTCCGTACAAACGCATCAGCGAACCTTACCGCGAAATCGCCGCCGTCAATCAGACGCTGGAAACTCCTGACAAGGCGAACGCCGTGTTCATCGCCGGTGAAAACCTCAACCTGAGCGACACCGACCCGGCTTATCCGGCGCTGCTGCTGGCCGATTATCTGATCGGTTCAAGTTCGCTGCATTCGCGCCTGGGTGATCGCATTCGCCAGCAGGAAGGCCTCAGCTATTCAGTCGGCTCGCAACTCGAAGCCGACCCCTTCGACCGCAACGGCCAGTTCACAGCCTTTGCGATGTATGCCCCGCAGAACAACGCCAGACTTGAAGCCGCGTTCAAGGACGAAATGGCCAAAGTCATCAAAGACGGTTTCACCGCCGATGAAATCAAAACTGCCAAATCCGGCTGGCTGCAAAGCCGCCAGGTCGCCCGGTCCTCAGACCGCGCACTGTCCGCGATGCTGTCATCGTCCCTTTACACCGGACGCACGATGATGTGGCAGACCGAACTGGAACAGAAAGTCGAAGCTCTGACGCCGGAACAAATCCTCGCCGCCGTGCGCAGGTATTTAGACCCGGCCCGGCTGACCATCATCAAAGCCGGTGATTTCGCCAAAGCCGGGCAGAAGCCCTGAGCTGAAGCTGCAGCCCCGATCTCCGTCAGGCTGGTCTTTCTCAAGCCAGCCTGACACTCGCATTAACCAGGCACGACAACCAGCGCCGCGCCGCGACACCCCCAAAAGCGCGCCCCGGCGCGGGGGGCAAATGTTTTCGGTGCGCGGCCGGGGGTTGCCCGCCTGCGGCCGGGGCGTCAGCGTGCCGGCCTCGATGTGGCCAAAACCCAGCGCCGCCAGCCCGGCCACCACGCGGGCGTCCTTGTCGAAGCCGGCGGCCATGCCCAGCGGGTTGGGGAAGCGCAGCGGGCCGATCTGCACCGGCAGCGCCGGCAGCCGGCCGGCAATGCGCCGCAACACCAAGCGGCCGGCGGGCGTGGCCTGGGCCAGAGCCAGGGCGGCCAGGGTGCGCTCGTGGGCCGTTTCCGGGTCGAAGCGCTTGAAGACGGGGAAGAGCAATTGGGTGTAGAGGTCAGGCA
>CAYWDW010000987.1:0-2071 GCA_964457105.1 uncultured Heliobacteriaceae bacterium | reverse complement strand
CTCAGGTCGCTTGACCAGGCGCTCGACAACCTGCACACGATGCTCGAACGAATGGTGAAGGACAAGCGCATCGCTGAACCCTGGCCGGAAGATGAACAGCCGGTCGCGGCGGAAGCCGCGCTGCCTGCGGCTGAAGCGGACAGCGCCGGTGGCTCGCCTGCGCTCGCGCGCAATGTGACCGGGCCGGTGCGCAATCGCCAGGAAGCGTTGCAGCGGCTCGCCGAAGTGGCCGCCTACTTTCGTCAGACTGAACCGCACAGCCCGGTGTCCTATCTCGTGCAGCGCGCCGTCAGGTGGGGCGAGATGCCGCTTGAAAACTGGCTGGGCGAAGTCATCAAGGACAGCTCGGTGCTGGAACAGTTACGTGAAATGCTGGGGATTCGATCTGAATCGGAGTGAACATCAATCGAGAGCAAATGTTCCGTGTTGCTCGTCATCTGGTCACGGGGCGTGCGCCCCACACCGGAGCAGGCCGCAAGCCCGCTTCATTATTGAAGGAGACAGCCTTATGCCCAGGAAAGAAAGCATTCAGCAGAAAATCAGCCGGGTGCGCCCGCCGCGCGTCCACATCACTTACGATGTCGAGGTCGGCGGCGCCATCGAACTGAAGGAACTGCCCTTCGTCGCTGGCGTGCTCGGAGATTTTTCCGGCATGCCTGCCGAGGCGCTGCCGCGCCTGCGCGACCGCAAGTTTGTCGATATTGACCGCGATAATTTCGATGACGTGCTGGCCGGGATGAAACCGCGTCTGACTTACAAGGTCGAAAACAAACTCAGCGAGGAGGGCGGGCAGCTTGGCGTTGAACTGAAATTCAATGAGCTGGCCGACTTCGAGCCGGATCAGGTCGTGCAGCAGGTCGAACCGCTGCGCAAGCTGGTTGAATTGCGGCAGAACCTCTCGGACCTGCTCGCCAAAACGGATGGCAACGACAAACTCGGTGACCTGTTGCAGGATGTGTTGAAGAACACCGATTCACAAAAACAACTCGGCGAAGCGCTGGGCCTGGAACCGTCAGGTGAAGGAAAGGAGTAAGCCATGAACGAGTCGCAGGAAGCCAAAACCATTCAGGTCACGACGGGCGAGCAGGAGGCCGGACTGCTCGATGAAATCCTGACTGCCGGGATGCGCTCACGCGATGACGCGCAACTCAAACGCAACAAGGATCTGATCGCTGATTTCATTCGGGAAACCATGCAGGGACAGCTCGTGCTGGACCGCAACCTCGAAACGACCATCAATGCGCGCATTGCGCAGATTGACAAACTCATTTCGGCGCAGCTCAACGAGGTCATGCATCACGAGGCGTTTCAGAAACTCGAAGGTTCGTGGCGCGGGCTGCATCACCTCGTCTTTGAAAGCGAAACCGGCACGATGCTCAAGGTCAAGGTCATGAACGTCAACAAGAAAGACCTGCTTAGAGACCTTGAGCGCGCGCCGGAGTTCGATCAGTCGGCGCTCTTCAAGAAAGTCTACGAAGAAGAGTTCGGCACCTTTGGCGGCGCGCCGTTCGGGGCGCTCATCGGCGATTACGAATTCAGCAATCACCCGCAGGACATGCTGCTGCTCGAAAAAATCTCGCAGGTGGCGGCCTCGGCGCACGCGCCCTTTATTTCCGCCGCAGCGCCGCAACTGTTCGGCTGGGATGATTTCACGAAACTGGCCGAAGTGCGCGACCTGGCGAAAATCTTCGAGATGGTCGAATACGCGAAATGGCGCTCGTTCCGCGAATCAGAAGATTCGCGGTATGTCGGCCTGACGCTGCCGCACACGCTGATGCGGCTGCCTTACGGGCAGGACACCGTGCCGACCGAATCCTTCAGATTCGAGGAGGACGTGGACGGCACCGATCACAAAAAATATCTGTGGGGCAATGCGGCCTATTCCTTCGGCACGCGCCTGACCGAAGCCTTTGCCATGCACAACTGGTGCGTGGCGATTCGCGGCGTCGAAGGCGGCGGGCTGGTGTCGGGCCTGCCGACGCACACCTTCAAAAACGATGAAGGCGAAGTGGCGCTCAAATGCCCGACCGAAATTGCCATCACTGACCGGCGCGAAAAGGAATTTTCCGAT
>CAYWDW010000986.1:0-2074 GCA_964457105.1 uncultured Heliobacteriaceae bacterium | reverse complement strand
AAAGCTTTTTCCATTCTTGTCAATTCTGTCTGTTAATTCTTCGTGTTTCTTCGTGTGGCTTCGTGGATAAAGCTATGCGACCGCCGCCTGCTGAAAGGCGCGGCGCGCATACAGATGCTCAAACAGGTTGCCTTCGTGCGGCTGATCCCACGCGATCCGCATCGTTGGAATCGGGCCGATGTTCAGGCGGTCCACATTGGGCGAAGCAATCAGCCGGTTGATGAACTGCTGATCTTTGGTAATGGCCGTGACGACGAGCGACGAGCCAAGCGCGGCGGGCAGGTCTGCCTGCTGCGCCTTGACCACGCTGGCAAAGGGAAAGAGAAATTCCCGATTCGCCAGCGCGTGCGCCGCGCTCTCGCAATGGACGATGGTCGGCAGCAGGTATGTTGCATCATTCCATTCAATCAGTCGTGCCGGGCGATGTTTTGCCGAGACATCGGTCGCGCCTGCTTCACGCAGCCCGTTGTCAACAATCGCTGAAATGCGTTTCGCCACATCAGCATTCGCAAACGGAGCGAGCAGCGCCTGCGGGTCTTCGGCCTCGCGCGGCACAATCAGCGCGCAGCGTGCGGCCAGGGCTTCGGCAATCTCTTTGCTGTGACGCGGCACCCACACGCCCGAAGCGTTGATGCACGATCGCCCGCCGTTTTCCGTGATCGAAGCCACGATGACATCCAGGTATTTCTCCCATTCGTCAATGCAGTCTTCGCCGATCACCACCTTGCTCCAGCCCGTGCCGTGCAATTCAATGCGCGGATCATTGGCGTATTTCCCGACCGCCGACGAATCGCCGAAAAACATGCCGCGCCCGCAGTGCTGCAAAATCGCGCCTGCGCCGGCGTGATCCGTCGGGTAATAACCAAAGGCTGCGGGCGGCACACCGGCTTTGATGAGCGCCTGCGCGATGCGATACGGCGACCAGGGTTCAGAGCTGCCCGGCTTGAGCACAAGCGGAATTTTCAGGGCAATCGCCGGAATCCATAACGAATGCACGCCCGGTGAATTTGAAGGCAGAATGACGCCGAGCGACTGCGTGCGCGGAAAGAAGCTGACCGCGTGGCCCTCGTGAACACCAAAGCCGTCATCCAGAATGTTCAGCTCAAGCCCGCGCGTCAGCCCGGCCAGCACGCTGCCCATTTCAGCCAGCACGCCGCGAATCTTGTGCATGTTTTTTCGCACCAGCACGTGCGGCATGCCGGTGGTGGCTGACAACTGCCGGACGTAATCATCCGGAGACTGCGATTCATCACCGACCGGCAGCGTGTCATTCATAAAATAGTCCGCCGCCTGGCGACACATCGCCATCAGTTGCTCAGTCGTGAAAACGCTGAGCGCCGCGCGGGACGCCTCCTGATTGAGCAGGTCGCGGCGAATCAGCCCCGGATTGGCCTGGCTGACCTCAACAAACGTTTCCCGCGTCCGGTAGTGCGGCACGCGCGCCACGTCAATGCTTTTGTATGGAGCGCCCTGGCGCAGAATGAGAAGGTGGAGCATAAGATAAATGTCCTATTTAATGTAGCTTCAGGCAATATTGATGAGTAAAGGCTGAACAAGTGAGACAAAGTACAAAGAAACCTCTCCTCTCCCTACTACAGATCGAGGGAGCAGAACGTTTACCTGATCCAGTCCGACAAAGGCTCCCTGCGGCCCGGCATACAAAATTTCGGCGCTTACGCCACCGATGTAAGCCCCAATACCTAATGAAGAGCCATAGTGCCGGATGCCAGTGCCAAATAAAACCAAAACAACCCGGTCACCTTCGGGCCCGAGTTTTATCGGGTAGGGAACAAAACGCCCGCTTGGCAACTGCTCCATGCCTTTTTCATATGTTTGTGTCCCATCCGGTTTGATACGCAAGACCAAGAAAGCCGGAACACCGCTGCCATCGGCGTTTGCTGTAAATAATCCCGGTTGGAAATTGTAGATATTGACTCTGCCAGTAGAGATATCTCCGGCTCCATTTTCAACTGTGATGGTAGATTCACCAGCCACTGTACCAAGAGGCACAAGGTAATTAATCTGGCTCGGTGAAACAAAGAAGAGTTGTGCAAGGCGGGTTGTATTCGTGCTG
>CAYWDW010000985.1:0-2077 GCA_964457105.1 uncultured Heliobacteriaceae bacterium | reverse complement strand
CCCGCTGCGTCAGGACCCGGTCGCTACCGCTCCCGGTACTGATCCACAGCCGATTTCTCTGCTTCGCTGCGCTACGGATTATTTCAGGATTTCCTCAAGGAATTTGACGGCTTCAGGATCTTTCTTCTGACCCAGCCAGAAGACGGCTTTGGTGCGGGCCTCGACTGACGCATCGCTTCTGGCAATCTGCATCAGCTTGCGCAGCGCCGCTTTGTGATTTGACTGACCGAGCGCAAAGATGAGCTGCTCTTTCACGCCGCGATCCTGTTCGCCGTCGTAAAGCTGAATCAGTGTTTCGATGGCCTTGTCGCCGCCGCGCTGGCCCAGCCAGAAAATGGCCTGCCTGCGCAATTCAGGCTCGCTGCCTGACCGCGCAATGTCATTGATCAGACTCGTGGCCCGCGCGCTGGAATTCTGTGACAGGGCAAACAGAATCTGCTTTTTGATTTCCGTGCTTTGTTCTGCCGCATAAATTTTCATCAGGTCATCCACCGCGCTTTCGTCGCCGCGCTGACCAAGCCAGAAGATGGCATCCCGGCGCAGCTTCGGTGACTGACCGCTGCGGGCGATTTCAAGCAACACTTCGCGCCCGCGTTTGTCGCCGTGCTGCGCCAGCGCGAACAAGGCGGTTTTGGCGACTTCTTCATTGCCATCTTTGGTGGCCATCTCCTTCAGCATCTCGAAAGCTTTTTCATCGCCCGACTGACCGAGCCAGAAAATCGCCGTGCGGCGCAGCTTCGGGTCCGACTGAGCGCGCGCGAGGTCCATCAGCAGCGCCGTTGTTTTCGGCCCCTGATGCTGACCAAGCAAAGCGATGGCAGTTTCGCGCAATCTCCTGTCAGCCTTTGAATCCGGCTTCAGAATTTCTGCCACAAAGCTCAGCGCCTTGTCAGGATCGGCCTGAAACAGGCTTTGCAGCGCGATGCGTTTGATTTCGTTGTTGTCACGGTCGAGTTCGTGATCAATCGTGCGCGTGTCTTTGACCTGCCCGGCGATTTCAACGCGCAGCGCGCGCGCATCATCAAGCCAGTTCGATTTCGGAAACTCGCGCAGCAGCCGGTCCAGTTGCCGGTCAGCGTCCTGATACCGCTTCTGCTTTGACAGCGAAAAGGCCAGCCAGTAAATCGCCGCATCCACATCGCGGTGGCGCGGGTAATCGCTGATGAAGCGATTGAAGCTGTCAGCCGCTTTGTTCCAGTCGCCGTCTTCGAGCAGATCGCGCCCCTGGCGAAACAGCGTCATCGCCTTGTCGGAAGCGTTCGTGCCCTGCACAAAGCGATTGAGCCGTTCAAGCGATTGCGCCTGGCTGCCCGATTGCTGACCGCACAACAGCACTGCCGCGAGCGTCAGCACGAGCGCCAGCAGCGCATTAAGTTGCGGCGAAACGCGGCGGCGGGAATCATTGCGAGAAGAAGATAAAAGCATGGTCAGTTCTCCGTCGGATTTCGACAGGCCAGCCTGTCATTCGTTGAAATAAAGCGCTGAACAAAATGCGCGCCAGAACAGGGTCGGGAATCATTGAATTAAGAGGCAGAGAGAATACGGAACACACGGAAATAACGAAACACACGAAAGCAATACTGAACGGCGTCAGAAACTTTCCGTTCCTTCCGTTATTTCCGTGTGTTCCGTATTCTCTCTGCCTGCTTTTCCATCACCCTGCCCATCACCCTGCCCATCACCCTGCATTGACATTTCACTGATTCAATTCGCGCGGCTCAATGCGCCGGATGAATAAAGCTGCAAGGTGGCCACGATCTCGGTCTTCTGCACGCGCTCTCTGATGGCCTGCACTTCTTCAGGCGCGGGCTGGTCAGGCAGATTGGCGATGTCGAGCAGCAGCGGTTCCAGGCTGCTGAGAACATCTTCAACCGGCACGTTGCCTTTGGCAGCAGCTTCGCGCCGCAGCAGAATGTTGTCGTAAATCAGCGCGCGCGACCGGCGTTTTTCATCAGCCAGCTCAGGCGCATCAGCGCGCTCATCAAAGCGCCGGTTGCGAAAGGCGCGCAGCAGCAGTTGCGCCCGCTCAAAATGTCGTTCAGGCGCCAGCGCAGGCAGCACCGGCTCAGTGGCATCA
>CAYWDW010000984.1:0-2077 GCA_964457105.1 uncultured Heliobacteriaceae bacterium | reverse complement strand
GGCAACGGCGGTGGATATGATCCCGAAAGACATCATCATCCTCCCCTGGCATTACGAGCCGATGGCGGGCGGTTATCCGTCCATCCCGATGTTCATCGAGAAAGGCTTCAGAGTCGTGCCGACAAGCTGGAACAAGCTGGACGCGGTGAAGCTGCTGATCGAATACAGCTACAAACAGGATTCGCCCAAGATGCTTGGCCACCTGTTTTCGATCTGGGGCCGTCCGCGCGGGCCGCTGCCCGAATACCCGCCAATGGTCGAAGGGCTGAAACTGATCAAGACGCTGGAAAGCAAGTAAGCGATGGCGGAACTCTTCCGTAAAAGAAACGATGTTTTAGCAAGCCACAAGATCACGGGTTTGTGGAGTTCGGCTACTCTGGTCAGCGCACACCTGACATTCGCGAGGGGATCCGGACGAGAGACGTGCAATTGTCAGAGCCTTGCGGATAACGGGATAGGGGTGTAAGGTTTCGGAAATAATCCACTCTTGCAAATTTGACTGATTTTCCTGTTCCGCATTTTCCTGTGTCACGCTTTGCTGGCAGGAAAATGCGGAACAGGAAAATTCGGAGGCCCCGAATGAAGATACACCGAGCGTGTGCGCTCAATGCCGTTATCGCAATCAGCGTCCTCGCCCTGGCCGTCGCCTGCGGCAGGAAACAGGACCCGCAGGCGGCGGCGCAGGTTCCCACGGTCAAGGTGATGCAGGTAGTCGAACGGAACGTGCCGGTCTTCGGCGAATACGTCGGGCAAACAGAGTCGGCGAAGAATGTCGAGGTGCAGGCGCGGGTGGAAGGCTTTCTGGAAAAGATCGCTTTCACCGAAGGTTCGTGGGTCAAGCAGGGCGCGCTGCTGTTCGTCATTGACCAGCGCCCCTTCGAGGCCGAACTGGAAAAAGCCAAAGCCCAGCTTGCCAGAGACGAAGCCGCGCTGGAATCGGCGACCAAATCAGTGGAGTTGCTGCGCGCCAAAGCCAATCTGGCGCAGAGCGAGGCGCAACTGGTCAATGCCCAACAAGACCTGAACCGCATTCGCCCGCTGGCGAAAGAAGAAGCGGTCACGCCGCAGGAACTCGACGCCGCGGTGGCGAAAGAAAAACAAGCCCAGGCTCTGGTCGAGGCTAATCGCGCGGCAATGGCTCAGACTGAATTGCTGCAACAGACCGACATCAACACCGCCAAAGCCGCCGTGCAAGCCAGCCGCGCGGCAATCAGGCAGGCCGAATTGAATCTGAGCTACACCATCATCCGCGCCCCCATCTCCGGTTACGTCGGGCGTAACCAGCCGGGGATTCAGGTCGGCGCGTTGGTCGGCGCTCAGAGCAAGAGCCTGCTGACCACCATTTCCCAGGTCAATCCGATCTACGTCAATTTCAGCGTCACCGAGCGCGCCTATCTGGAATACGCGAAGCGGTACGGGCAGGGCAATCGCCGCCTCCCGCTGGAGTTGATTCTGGAAGACGGTTCGGTCCATCCCTTCGAGGGCCGGGTGAACATGGCGGAGCGCACGATCAGTTCGAGTACCGGCACACTCACGATACGGGCCGAATTCCCCAATCCCAACCGGATGCTGCGCGAAGGGCAATTCGCCAGAGTGCGCGCCCTGATTGACGAACGCACGAATGCGCTGCTCGCGCCGCAGCGCGCGCTGTTGGAGCTACAGGGCGTGACTTCGCTTTACGTGGTCGGCGACGACAATAAAGTCCAGCGACGAAACGTGGTCGCCGGCGCAAAGACCGGCGAAATGTTCGTCGTCGAGCAGGGACTCAAGGCGGGTGAGCGCGTGATCGTTGACGGCGTGCAAAAAGTCCGGCCCGACATGACGGTCAAACCGACGATGCTTACCGAAGCGGATTTACAACCGGAGGCGAAAGCGAAGCAGTAAAACAGCCTGCAATCCTGAGAGGCGAAGGCATGTTCACCAAAATCTTCATTGACCGTCCCGTCCTCGCCACGGTGATTTCAATTGTCATCACGCTGATGGGCATCCTGGCGTTGTTCAGTCTGCCGGTCACGCAGTACCCGCGCATCACGCCGCCCACGGTCAACGTGACCGCCGTCTATCCGGGCGCCAACGC
>CAYWDW010000983.1:0-2081 GCA_964457105.1 uncultured Heliobacteriaceae bacterium | reverse complement strand
GATAAACTGATCGCAGCGGGAACGACGCTCTACCCAGACACGCAGGACCTCGGACGAGCCTTCAGTTGAAGGCTCGTCCAGGGTCGTTTGGAGATGCTCTCAAGCGTTGGAGGCTTTATGCGAATTGAACCTTTGATCAGCGCCAGCAACGGCCCTGGCGGCGGTTTCAGTGTCAGCCGCGCCGAGGCGACCCTGCCCGTGCTGCCCGGTCGCAGCGCGACCATCCCCGCAAACGGACAAGCGGAGCTGACCCTGCCCGATGCCATCACCTTTCCGTCCCGAAGCCGGGAGGAAGTTGACGCCGCCGTGCGCGTCATCAGCGAGGCCGTCAGTGAATCAAACATCGCCCTGAAATTCAGCCGCGATGACGACACCGGTTCGATTGTCATCGAAATGATTGACCAGAACACGGGTGAACCGGTGCGTCAGATTCCGTCTGAAGCTTCGTTGAAGCTCTCGGCGGCGCTCGGCAAATTGCAGGGTAACATCGTCAATCATCAGGCCTGACAGCTCAGGCCGATCACCGGACTGTCAGATGAACCGGTGCGCCGTCGCACCTGAGGTACCCGGATGGCTGTCAGCTTCAGCGGTCTCGGCAGCGGCCTCGATTTCAGCAAACTGGTTGATGCGGCAGTGGCGCAGCGTTCGCAGCCCATCGCTCAGTTGCAGAACCGCAGCGTCACGCTCACCAAACGCAGCGATGCGCTCAAGGCGCTCAACGGCAAGCTGCTGACGCTGACGGCGGCGGCACAGGCCCTGTCAGAAAATGATCTCGGCACGGCGCGCGACGTGACCAGTTCAGCCGCTGAGGTGCTGACGGCGAGCGCCACCACTTCAGCCGCGAACGGCAGTTATAAACTGACCGTCAGCCGCCTCGCGGCCAGCCTGACCCAGGCCTCCCGCGTTTATTCATCGGCTTCGTCCGCCGTGCTGGCAGGTGGCGCGACCACGGCCACCTTTGAACTGCGCAAGGGCGGCGCTGCGACCGGCACCGCCATCACCATCAACTCCGCTAATAACACGCTGACCGGACTGCGCGATGCCATCAACAATGCCGGTGCCGGCATCAGCGCCGCCGTCGTTGACACCGACGGGACGGGGCAGAATTTCAAACTGGTCCTCAGTTCAAATGAAACCGGCGCTGCCGGGCGCGTCGAACTGATCGAAACCACGGCGACCGGGACGCAGGCCGACCTGGCGCTGACCTCGCTGAATGCCGCGGGCGGTTTTGGCGATCTTGACGCGGCTTTCACGATCAACGGCCTGGCGCTGACCCGCTCAACCAGCACCGTGTCGGACGCCATTGCCGGGGTCACTTTCAATCTCAAATCTGCCGGCAGTTCGACGATCAGCATCAGCACGGGGAACGGTGACATTACCTCGAAGGTGCGCAACCTCGTCTCGGCCTACAACGATGTCCAGGATTTTATTCTGGCGCAGTATGCCAGAGACGGCAGCGGCAGGGCCTCCGGCGTGCTGGTTGGTGACGCGACGCTGCGGTCGGTGCAGCAGGCCGTGCGCGACGCCGTGGGCGCTGATGCGACCGGCAACGGCGGCGCTTTGAAAAACCTGACGCAGATTGGCGTCAGTCGTGACAAGGACGGCAAACTGACACTGGATGATGCCGCGCTGGCCACCGCGCTCACTGATTCCTACAGTGATGTCAAAGCGCTGCTGGCGGGCAAAACCTCATCAGACACGGGCCTGGCCGCGAGCCTTTATCAAAGCTATAACCGCCTGAGCGACAATGTGACCGGCCTCGTGCAGAACGCGATCAGCGGTTATCAGGATTCGATCAAACGCATCTCGCAGTCAGTCACCGCGCAACTGGACCGCGTCAATCAGTTGCGCGATTCGCTGAGCCGTCAGTATGCGGCGGCTGATGCCGCCATCAATCAGCTCAACAGTCAGAATACCTCGCTGACCAGTATTCTGAGTTCGCTGCAAAAGAAGAGCGAGTAAGCGAAGCAGGCTGTGCCTGCCTCAAGCCCAATGGCATTAAGTTAAGCGAGAGAACAAACAGGAAGAGAGATGACGGAACAGACGGAAATAACGGAACAGACGAAACCAGGCCGATTCAG
>CAYWDW010000982.1:0-2082 GCA_964457105.1 uncultured Heliobacteriaceae bacterium | reverse complement strand
GATGCTGCAGCCGCAAAAGAACCGGGCCGGTCAGCGCACTTATCGGCGCAAGGATGTCGAAATGGCGCTGCGGGTCAGGGAACTGCTCTATGATGAAGGCTTCACGATTGCCGGAGCCAGAAAAAAGCTGATGAATGAAGGGCGTGGCCCGGCCACCCGCCTGAAAATAGTGACCGCCACTGATGCAGTCACCGAGTCAGCCACGCTGCCCGCCGTCGTGTCGGCTGAATTGCCGGGCAGGGATTCCGGCCTGCTGCCCGCTTCACGCCCGCTCTCACGCGATGCGCTGCTGCGACTGCGGCTGATGCTGGAGGATTTGTTGACAGATCTCAAGCGGGACAGCTAAGATGGCCTGCCTTCGTTACAAGCTGTCAGGTTGTCTGATTGAAAATTATGCACTTCGTCAGCCTCTCTGCAGTTCTCTCTCCTTTTGGTTGTTCTTCTCTTTCATCGGGACGTGGCGCAGCCTGGTAGCGCGCTTGCTTGGGGTGCAAGAGGCCGTGGGTTCGAATCCCGCCGTCCCGATCTCTTTTCTCGACCACTTACCGCTGTCACACAGGCACCGCCGAAAGCTTTTGGACGTTTTGCCGGAACGCCGTCGCCACGGCTTCGTCTTCCGTCACGCCATCGTCAAGGGACACGCCTTCGGACAATGTCAACGCGGCTGATTTTGTCGCCGCCGTTGACATTGCCCACGGGTGAAGGGGATGACCGGTGTGGCGCTCCGCTCTTTTGACACGTCGGCAGGCGAAGTCCGAGCCTGCGCCAGGCTGCCTGTCGGCAACAGAATCAGAGAAATGACAATTGCCGACCACTTCAAAGCAAGGTTATTTTTCTGACTTCGCGTGTTTCGGTTTGAGCGTAAAGACGAGGTAATCGCCGCGTTTGCGGTATTCATCAGGGTTGATGTTGTCGAGGTCCTCAACCGGAATGACCGAGACTACTTTGACCTTTGCGCCGGGCAGGCGCTGAATAGTGCGAGCCGCGGTGCCGAGGCGGTAATCGCTGTGAAAAGCGCCGTTGTAATGCACGATCAGCGGCTTCTGGCCGGAAGCATTCTGCCACGCCGCCGCAATTGATTCAGCCATCGTTTCATCCTTGAGGCACTGCGCCTGGTAAACTTTTTCGATCATCGCTTTGCTGGCCTCATCCGGTTCTTTTTTCTCGCCGGCGTTTTGTCCGGGATGGCCGCTCATCGCTTCGACGAACTTTTTGTAATAGTCGTCCATCGGGCAATTCATCTGCCTGGCGACAAAACCGCGTTCGTCTGCCGGGAGCTTGTCAATTTCGCCCGGCCCCGATCTGGCCACCTGCGCAGCGTAACGGCGCGGCACGTTGCCCGCGATGACGCGCCAGCCGTGAAGCTTTGCAAATTCGACGAGGGGGCGATAATCGGTCGCGTAACGCGGCCAGGGACGCGACTTTTTGAGAAACTCATCTTCGGTAATTTTCCCGGCGAGATAATCATCCAGCGCCGGCTGCACATCGCGCTCGAACATTTCCAGGGCCACGACCACCGGCGCGCTGCCACGTCGCCGCAGCAGGCCTTCAAGAATGGCGCGCTCCAGCCGGTGCGTGTTCGGGTCATCGTGCTGCTCACCGACAAAGACCACATCGGCCCTGGCCAGTTCAGCAAGCATCGTTTCAAAGTCACTGAATTTTTTCTCGCCCGAAATGTAAGTTCGCTGCGGCACATAAGTCGCCTCAGCGCCGGAAGCCTGCTGCGCCACAGTGGGCAGGGCGAAGATCGAAACCAGCAGGGCAAGTGTCAGGACAGACCAGAATAGTTTTTGCATATCGCTCCAGGCAGGTCGTTGACCTGTGCTCCTCTCTACAGGACAAAAAATGATGATGAATTGTGGTCGTAGCTGATCAGGCCATCGTGCAATCAGACTTTCGGTCGGTTAACCCGGAAAGGAGATCGCACGATGCCCTCAAACGTTCGCTCGCTTGAGCATACGCTCCCTGAGAATTTACCCTGGCACAAAGCCCGCATCAAATTTCTGGCGCGCTTTCTCCTCGCGCTCTAAGGCTTATTCAAAGTAGGCAAGTTGTTTGAAAAATTGAAAAGACCCACCTGAT
>CAYWDW010000981.1:0-2083 GCA_964457105.1 uncultured Heliobacteriaceae bacterium | reverse complement strand
ACTCCGGCTCAACCGTGGCGAAGCTGCTCGCTGACACGAGCCTGTCCTCGCAGCAGATCATTACGCAGTTGTATCTGAACACGCTCGCGCGCAATCCGGCGCAATCGGAACTCGACAAGCTGCTGTCGCTTTACACGTCAATGAGCAAAAAGGACGCGACCGAAGCGATTCAGTGGGCGCTGCTCAACAAGATGGATTTCATCTTCAATTACTAGCCGGGATCAGGAGGACGGATTATGGCCAGCCATCATCAGTATGGTCACAAATGCGAAAAGTGTCAGCCGCTGCGTGCGATCAACTCACCTGTCACTGGCCCGCAACTGCCTGGTCGGCGCGATTTCTTCAAGCTTGCCGGGGCCGGTGTGGCCGGATGCTTTCTGACGCCGCTGCTTCATACGGAAGTCGCGGCGGCACCCACCGTGGACGTGCATCTGAGCGGCAAAGCGCGCAACTGCATCTTCATTCTGCTGACGGGCGCGCCGAGCCACGTTGACACTTTCGATCTGAAGGAAGGCGCGTGGACGCCGGGCGATTTCGTGCCAACCACGATCAATGGCATTCGCTTTCCGGCGGGCCTGCTGCCGAATCTTGCGGGTCAGCTCAACCGCCTCGCGATTGTGCGCAACCTGCGCGCCCCGGCGCTCGTGCATCCGCTGCAACAAACCTGGGCGCAGATTGCGCGCAGTCCGAGTTCCGCGCTCGGCAAAATTGCGCCCAACCTCGGCAGCGTCGTCGCGCTTGAATTTGAAGCGCAGCGCCAGCCCGATCAGAAGCTGCCCGTTTTCGTTTCGCTCAACACCGGAGGCAGCGTCGTCGGGCAGGGTTATTTCAATGGTCTTTACGCGCCGTTCGATGTGACCGCCGCGCCGACCGGGCTTGGCAATCTCGCCAGCACTGACGGTCAGGTGAAATTTGAGGCGCGCTATGCAGTGCTGCAATCAATTGACGCCGGCCTGCGCACAAGTTCGCCGCTCGGTGATGATGTGACGACGATGGGCGGTTTTTATGATCGCGGCAAAGCGATGATGTATGACGCCAGCGTTGACGCCGTTTTCAAATTCACGACTGATGAGCAGACCCGGTATGGCAGCAGCGGCTTCGGCAACTCCTGCATCGTGGCGCGCAACCTGGTGAAGTCGAATCTCGGCACGCGCTACATTCAGATCAATCACGGCGGCTGGGACAATCACGACGATATTTACGACAAGGCGAATGGCATCTGGCCATCGGCGACGGCGCTTGACCAGGGCCTGGCGAATCTGCTGATTGATCTGTCGGGCACGCCGGGCGTGGCGGGCGGTTCGCTGCTCGATGAAACGCTGATCGTGGCGATGGGTGAATTCGGGCGCACGGTCGGGCCGCCTACGGGACAGGCAGGACGCGATCATTACTTTCAGCACTTCGCCGTCTTTGCCGGTGGCGGCGTGGCCGGTGGCAACGTCATCGGTGAAACCACCGAGACCGGTTCAGCCGTCAAAAATCCCGGCTGGTCGCAGAATCGCCCGACGCAATACGAAGACATCACCGCGACAATCTATTCCGCGATGGGCATCAACTATCTGACCGTGCGACACGATGACCCGTTCGGACGCGGCTTTGAATACGTGCCCTTTGCAAACGAAGGCGCGTGGTATCCGATACTTGAACTTTTCGACCGCTCATCCGGCCCGATCACCAGAACGCCACCCGGAACCGGAAGTCGCAACCCAGGCCGCCGCGTCACTCCGTAAAGTGACCACCCGGCGCCAGCAGGATGCGCAGGTCGCGCACGTTGTTGCCGGTCGGGCCGGTCATGATGGTGTCATTCAGAGCCTTGAAGAAATTGAATGAATCGCTGTTGAGGCAGTAAACATTGGGCAGCAGATTCAACGCCAGCGCCCGGCTGACGGTTGCGCCATCGGCAATCGCTCCGGCGGCGGGGCTGTTGCCGTCAAGGCCATCGGTGCCTGCGCTCAGCACGACGGCTTCGCGCCCGCTCATATTCATTGCGGCGCGCAGCACGAATTCCTGATTGCGCCCGCCGCTGCCGTGGCCGTGGACCGGGCAGATCACTTCGCCGCCTGACAGCAGACAGACCGTCTGG
>CAYWDW010000980.1:0-2090 GCA_964457105.1 uncultured Heliobacteriaceae bacterium | reverse complement strand
GCGAATCAGCTTGCCGTGCGGCGCCCTGTGTGGCCGGTTCGCGGCGGGTGAAGCGGCTCACGAATGCGAGTTCCTGGGCCAGCGCGCGCAAGGCGTCGGCGAACTCTTTCACCGTTGTCCAGCGCGCCTCGCGTTGTCTGGCCAGCGCCTTTTGCACGATCTGATCGAGGGCGACGGGCAGGCCGGGGTTGAGTCGCGCAAGCGACAGCGGTTCATCGCGCAGCAGCGAGGCCAGCCTTTCACTCGGCGTCTCGCCGACAAAGGGCGACTGTCCGGTGAGCAGTTCAAACAACACAACGCCGAGGCTGAAGATGTCCGTCCGCGCATCCACCTTCTGCCCACGCGCCTGTTCCGGCGACATATAACTGACTGTGCCCATAACCGCGCCCGGATCGGTCAGGCCGGAAGCCGAAGTGTTCAGCTTGAGCGTTTGGTCTTCACTCACCTTGGCCAGACCGAAATCGAGCACTTTCACATAACCGTCGCGCCGCAACATCACGTTTTCGGGTTTGAGGTCACGATGAATGATCCCCGCTTCATGCGCGGTGGCGAGCGCCGAGCAGATTTGCAGGGCAATCTCGATGGCTTCGCGCGCGGGCAGGATCGCACTTTCGCGCAATCGCTCGCGCAGCGTCTGCCCGTCCACGAATTCAGTGGTGATGAAATAGCCCGCTTCGGTGTGGCCGTAATCGAAGAGCGTGATGATATTCGGATGATTGAGCGCCGAGACCACGCGAGCTTCCTGCTCGAAGCGGCGCACGCGGTCGGCGTCTTTCGTAAATTCCTCCGGCAGGAGCTTGAGCGCGACTTTTCGTTTCAGATGCCTGTCTTCGGCCAGCCAGACTTCGCCCATGCCGCCGCGACCGAGCGGCGCGACGATTTCGTACTGATTGATCGCGCGGCCAATCAGCGCGGCGGGCAGCGGCTGATTGTCGCTGAATATTTGATCGCCGAGTTGTTCGGCGCGGCGGCGGGCTTCGCATTCAAGCGCGGTCACGGCAAGAAAATCGTGGGCTTGCGGCTGAGCGGCGAGCAGGGATGCGACTTCACGGCGCAAGGCGTCGTCACCCGCGCAGGCCTGATCGAGGAACGCCGGGCGCTCAGCCGCCGTCAGTTCCAGCGCGGAGTGATAGAGGCGTTCGAGACGTTTGAACCGCTCAACTTTGCCGCTTTCGCTTTCAGCAGTCATTGGGAGCCTGCCTCACCTGCTCAATTCGTGAAACAACCAGGTCTGAGCGAAACTCCATTCCCGCATCACCGTGCGCTGCGAAACCTGCAACACCTCGGCGGTCTCTTCGACGCTCAAACCGCCGAAGAAGCGCAACTCGACAATGCGACACTTGCGCGCATCGAGCGCCGCCAGTTCGCGCAGCGCCGTGTCCAGCGCGAGTAACTCAACCCCCTGTTCACCGGTCACGCCAGCCGCCGCTGAAAGCGACACGCGCAAGGCGTCGCCGCCGCGCTTTTGCGCCTGACGCTGACGCGCTTCGTCCACCAGCACGCGCCGCATCAATTGCGCGGCCACGCTGAAAAAATGCGCGCGGTTTTGCCAGCTCACCTGACGCCAGTCAATCAGGCGCAGCCAGGCTTCGTTCACCAGCGCCGTCGTTTGCAACAGATGGCCGGGCCGTTCGGCTTGAAGGTAGCGCCGGGCGATGCGCTGCAACTCGGCCTGCACCAGCGGCGCGAGTCGTTCCAGCGCGGACTCATCCCCATCGCTCCAGGCGATCAGCAATTGCGTCACTTCCGATGAAGAGTCCATAGCCTGAGGTCCCTCATCGTTCACAGAGCTGCGTGTTTTCACCCGAATTATGTTGTGGAAATAGTACTTTCACCCATGGCTCGTCGTGCGGGCAGCATTTCAGCGCCGCTTTCAGCGGAGCGGCAAAAATTGTACCGCGCAAAAATCAGCCGCCCCCCAAAACCCCGGCGCGGCGTGTGAGTTTTCGCACTTGTTTTCTGCCCGTGTGTTCTGATGACGGCGCTGCTACTGCCTGGTTCGGCAAAAAAAATTTTAAAAATTCTTCCGGCTGCTGTTCATTAAATAAACAACTGATGTATAGTCCAGGTTGTACTCACTCAATCACCCG
>CAYWDW010000979.1:0-2093 GCA_964457105.1 uncultured Heliobacteriaceae bacterium | reverse complement strand
CACCAAGCTCAAGCCCGCGCACCTTGTCGTTTTCATCCACGCGCGCCGTGACCAACATGATCGGCGTGCGCGCGGTCGCCTCTTCAGCGCGCAACCGGCGACACAATTCAAAGCCGTTCATTCCCGGCAGATTCAAATCCAGAACGATCAGATCAGGCGCAGTGGCCGCCGCGTCAGTCGCGTGCGGCAGCGCGGCCAGCAATCCGGCCTCGCCGCTCAACGCCACCTGCGCGATGAAATCGCCGCCGCGCTCAAGGTTATAACGAATGCTTTCGGCAATGTCAGGATCGTCTTCAATAATCAGAATGCGCGGTTTCATATCGCGAGTTTGACGTGAATGGGAGCGGGGGAATTCGGAATTCGGAATTCGGAATTCGGTGGATGAAAACGAGATGGCAGATGGCAGATGACAGATGACAGGAGGCTGCGAGACTACAGCCTCTCTTCATTCCGACTACCGACTTCCGACTACCGAATTCCGAATTCCGACTACCGAATTCCGACTACCGAATTCCGACTTCCCCCGCCAGTTTCAGCCGATCACTGCATGAAGCGGGTCAGGAAATAAGCGACGGCGGCAATTGTCCCGGCTGCCGGAATCGTCACCACCCAGGCCCAGACGATGCGCCCGGCCACGCCCCAGCGCACGGCTGATAATCGCTGCGTTGCGCCGACGCCGACAATCGCGCCCGTAATCGTGTGCGTTGTCGAAACCGGAATGCCGAAATGCGAGGCAATGAAAATCGCCGTCGCGCCGCCCGTTTCAGCGCAAAAGCCGCCGACGGGTTTGAGCTTGGTGATCTTCGTTCCCATCGTTCTGACAATGCGCCAGCCGCCTGAGAGCGTGCCCAGCCCGATGGCCAGAAACGCCGCCAGCCCGACCCAGTAGGGAATATCAGCTTTCGGATCAAGGTAGCCGCCCGTGACCAGGGCCGCCATAATAATGCCCATCGTCTTCTGCGCGTCGTTGGTGCCGTGCGACAGGCTGAAGAGCGAGGATGAGAGCAGTTGCAGCCAGCGAAAATATTTATCCACCCGCGACGGCGCAGCGCGGCGAAAGAGCCAGAACACCGCCGTCATCAGCAGCAGCCCCGCCAGCATCCCGACCAGCGGCGAAATGATGATGAACGACAGCGTGCCCCACCAGCCCTTCGGCCAGTGGGCGTCAAAGAGCAGCGCCTGCAGGCCCGATTTGGCAATCGCCGCCCCGGCATAACCACCAATCAGCGCGTGCGATGAACTCGTCGGCAGACCGAGATACCACGTAATCAGATTCCACGCGACCGCGCCAATCAGACCGGACAGCACGACCCATTCATTGACCTGGTGCGGATCAATCAGCCCGCCGGACACGGTTTTCGCCACCGCATGCGTGCCGACAAAAAAAGCGATGAAATTGAAGAAGGCGGCCAGCAGCACGGCCCGGCCAGGCGACAACACGCGGGTGGAAACAACTGTGGCAATGGAATTGGCAGCGTCGTGAAAGCCGTTGGTGTAATCGAAAACGAGCGCAATGATTACAATCAGCGCCACCAGCGTGAACGTGGAGGACATGCTCACCTCTTTCGTCAGTGTCGGGGATCAGTCATTCGAGAGGGACGGGCGTACCATCAGTTCCGCCGGAGTTGTCACGGATGCCCCTCAGGCATTCTTCAGCACAATGGCTTCAAGGACGTTGGCGACGTCCTCGCACTTGTCAATGCTGCGTTCGAGCGTCTCGTACAGCTCTTTGTACTTGATCAGCCGAATCGGATCTTTCTCGTCGGTAAACAGATGTTCGAGCGCGAGGTGATGAATCGTGTCGCCCTCGTTTTCGAGCGTGTGAATGGCGATGCATTCCTGCAGCACCCTGCCGTTGCCGTGATTGAGCGCGTTGACGGCCTGCTCAAGCACACCGGCCAGCCGCACCACCACATCGGTCAGCTTAATCACGTCCGCGGTCGGCTGATCAATGCGATAAAGCACCACGCGCCGCGCCGCGTATTCGATGTAATCCATGACGTCATCAAGCTGACTGGCCAGCGCGTGAATGTCCTCGCGGTCAATCGGCGTAATAAAGGTCTGATTCAGGCGGCGAATGATGTCGTGAGTGA
>CAYWDW010000978.1:0-2100 GCA_964457105.1 uncultured Heliobacteriaceae bacterium | reverse complement strand
GCGGTCATCGTTCGGACGGCTCAGGTACCGGCTCTATCGCCATCCGCTGGTCACTTTCGGCATCGGGCCGCATTACATTTTCATGCTCTGTTCGCGCTTTGTCGGCAAATATTCAGGGCGGCGCGAACGCCGTGGTGTTTACCTGACCAACGTGGCGCTGTTCAGCATCTGGGGCACGCTGATTTACGCGCTGGGCATTAAGGATTTTCTGCTGATCTGGCTGCCGGTGCAGATTCTTTCAGGCATCTGGGGCGTGTGGCTCTTTTATGTGCAGCATCAGTTTGAAGACACCTACTGGCGGCGGCACGATGAATGGGATTACGCAACGGCGGCGCTGATGGGCAGTTCGTTTTACAAGCTGCCGCGCCTGGTGCAGTGGTTTTCAGGCAACATCGGTTTTCATCATATTCATCACCTGTGCCAGCGCATTCCGAATTACAAGCTCGAAGCCTGTCACAACGCGAACCCGGTCTTTCAGCAGGCGCCGACGCTGACTTTCTGGCGCAGCCTGAAATGCGTGCGGCTGAAACTGTGGGATGAAGATCAGCAGCGCCTGGTCGGCTTCGGTGATCTGAAGCAGGTGCGCGAGCGCGAGCAGGCGCTGGCCTGATTGCATTTTGCGGGCAGAGTGACAGTCCGCTTCGTTGAGCGAGCGCCCCAGCACGGCAGCCCTGGGCGCTCGCTGACACTCGCGTACTTGTACCCCGCACCTTCAGAATTTCACCCGCACGCGATAAGACAGCACGGCCTCGCCATCCTTCGGCACCGGCACATTGAAGCGCGCCGCAAAGGCCGCCGTCTTTTCCGCCGGGAACGATGAATTGATGATCTCCCATTCGCCGCCGATGGGTTCGTTGACGATGACGTTGACGGCTTCTTCCTTGTGGTTGCGGATGCGGATTTCGTAAGCGTACTCGAAGACGCGCCGCGAAATCGCCTTGTAATCAGTCTGCTTGCGCTCAGCCACCACATCAAATACATCGCCGAGCTTGATTCTGACGGCTTCATCCTTCGGCGTGTGGTCAATGCGATTTTCGCCGATGAACTGATTGGCGCCCGTCTGATCGGCCTTGTAAACGCGCACGACGCCGGCAGGCAGCGGCTGACCGAGGTTGTTTTCCTTCGCGTTTTTGAACTCAACGTAAACGCCGATCTTCTCCTTGATCGCTTCGCCGGGGTTGTTGTAGCCCTGGTAATAATACGGCTGACCGTTCAGGACCAGCTCCTTTTTGACGCTGACTCCGGCAGCCGACAGCAGGCTGATCTGTTTGGTCTCGTTGTTTTTCAGGGTCGCCGGGCGTTGCAGCGTGTAAAGGTGATATTCAAAAAACGCCTGCTCCTGAAACTGCGGCGGCGGCGCAGCTTCGGCCCTCGCGACCCCGGCCATGCTCTTCATCATCACGCGCTCATCCTGCACGCGATTGACATCACCGGCGACGAGTTTCAATTCAGCGTTGCGATAGGTCGTGCCGGTGTTGTTGTTGAGCGTCACCCAGCCGTTCAAGTCAGCTCTGGTGTCGTTCTGATTGACGACGACGACGTAATCAGCGCGCCAGCCGATGCCGCTCGTCAGATACGAGGCCTCGATGGTGTGCGTGTCGGCGCCCGTGTTGTTGAGCGTCCAGACCAGCGTCGGTTTGGCAATCAGGTCCGCGGGCAACTGATCGAAGCGGGTCTCGACAATGTTGGTGGGATTGATGACGATCTGATTGCCGATCTGCCAGACCTGGCCGCTGTTGTTGGAGAGCAGCGTGGCGCGCGTCGGCGTCAGTTTCTCGCTGTTGTTTTCAAACGTGCGCAGCACCAGCGTGACTTCGCGGCCCACGAATTTATCCAGCAGTTTGGCCGGATTGAGCAGGTCGTATTCGTAACTCTGCTCGATGACGGCGAGCGCGTTCGGGGCCGTGATTGATTTGATCGCAACGCTGGTCGGGTTGATCTGCTGCGCGACATCCATAAACCGCAGCGACGACGTGCCACGCGGCAGCCTGATCGTGCGCGTATCCTTCACCAGTCCGAGGTTGGAATTGTAGACCGTGATGGCAATGCTTTTCTGATCTTCAATCGTGCTGCTGCCAGCAGGCGTCTGCGTGGTTGAAG
>CAYWDW010000977.1:0-2105 GCA_964457105.1 uncultured Heliobacteriaceae bacterium | reverse complement strand
GTTTACCTTTCTGACGCGCTCAATGGCCATCGGGCTGATTGCGGCGGTGATGCTTTACCTGCTGCAAAAGAAAAGCTGGCGCGGCCTGACGGTCTTTGCTGCCGGAGTCTTTGTGGTGCTGGCGCCCTGGCTCATTTACGTGCGCGCGCACGCGCCCACCGCGCAGCAGGTGCAGCGACACGGCGGCAACATCGTTTACAGCTACGGCGATCAGTTCTGGATGAAGCGGGCAGGCGATGGCAATTCGGGGCGCATCACGTGGCGCGACCTGCCGGGGCGAGTGGCTGAAAATGCGCTCGACATCGCGGGCCGCGATGTGGGCGGCCTCATCGCTCCGGCGCTCTTTCGCGGCGCTGAAGAGAGCGGCGAAGAAGTTTTTGCGCTGGGTTACAGTTCAGGCATGCGGGGCGGCAGCATGGGCCTGACGACCGGCACGATGCTGATTTCGCTGCTGCTGAGCGCGTGCGCCGTCATCGGGTTTGTGCTGACCGTGCGGCAGCGTGTGACGCTGGCAGAAATCGTGGTGCCCGTGTCATTGCTGATTACAGTCATCTGGCCCTGGTGGCCGTTTCGCTTTGTGCTGCCGCTGGCGCCGTTTCTGATTTTTTACCTGCTGACGGGCATCGGCGGCATTCATCAGCTCGTTCAGCGTTGCCTGCGTCGCCAGGGTTCATCGCTGCCGGTGCTGAGAATCTTTCTGCTTTCGGTGATGGCGTTGTATGGCTTCGACCACGCGCAATACGTGCGCTTGAAACATCAGCCTGCCGCCGCGCAGCCGGAATGGTTGCGCAATTTTGCGGAAACGCGCGACGTCTTGTTATGGATGCGCGAACATCTGTCGTCTGACGCGGTGATCGCTTCAAACAGTCCGGCGCTGGTTTATCTTTACACCGGTTGCAAATCAGTCGCGGCTGACGATCCGGCAGGGAATTGGGAAGCGTGGCAACAACTCGGCGTGCGGTATGTGGCGGTACTCAAGCCTTACGCCATCACGCCGCTTGATGGTCGCCCGGATTGCCCGGTGATTTATCGCACGCCGCGCCTGCAACTGCGCGTGCTTGAACTGCGGGCTGGTTCAGCGGGAAGGTGATGGCCGGTGAACGGCGGCACTGGCCGGGATGTCTGTCGGCAGCGCCTCAGAGGCCGGATAATTCAGCAGCAGCGGCACTTCAGCATCAGCCCTGAGCAGCCAGATGCGCCGGTCCCTGAAATATTCAATCAGGCGGTGGTTCTGTTCCTGATCCATTTCACGCGCCCAGACGATGTGCGCACCGTCAATGTCGGCGGCGTTGAAAATCCATTCCTTGTGTACCGAATACTTCGGCCCGTAATAGACGATGACCAGATGTTTGCCGGGTTCGTGATTGAGCCGGTCAATAATCTGTTCGCGGTAAAACGTCCACCGGCCCCAGTCGCTGACGTAATAATTGGCCAGCGTCAGGCAGGTGTTGGGAATTGAAATCAGCATCATCAGCAGACAGAAGCTGACCGCGGCCTGTCCCACCGGCCAGTCGCGCCAGCGCCAGGCCTTCAGATGACGAGCGCACTGCAACACGAGCAGCAGACCGAACCCTGCCACCGGCGCGGCATAATGCGGCCACATCCACGTATTGAGCAGAATCAGCGGAAAGAACAGGGCGCAGATCAGCAGCACGGTGCGCATCCATCGGTCGCCGCCAAAAACCAGCGGCAGCGCCAGCAGCGGCAGCAGCAGCGGCCACAACGGAAAGGCCGCGTGCGCCAGCGTCATCACCTTGTCCATCATTCCCGTCACCAGTCCGGCCATTGAGGCCCGCTGCTGCGTGTGCGGCGTCTGTTCCCAGTCAACGTGAACTTCGTGAAAGCGCGCGTGGCGGTACGCCGGTTCAGGGCGCGGCGACTGCCAGATGAATGAAGGCGCAACGTCGTAAGCTTCCTGATGAACAAGATAAGGCATGCGCAGCGGATGGCCTGTCACGCGCCAGTTATAAAAACTCATGGCGGCCAGCGTCGCCAGCATCACCGCGCAGACCGGCGGGCCGATGCGCCAGACAGCGATTCTGATTGTCGCCCCGGACTGACGCGCGAAATGAACGAGCAGCGCGCCGCCCACAAGCAGGCTCAGC
>CAYWDW010000976.1:0-2110 GCA_964457105.1 uncultured Heliobacteriaceae bacterium | reverse complement strand
TGGTCATAATTGCCGTCGCTTGTGATGGCCTCAGCGCCTTCATCTTTGATCGCGGCGACTCGCGCCGGAGCGGCGTCAACGGGGACATAAATGCGCGCCTTCAGGCCGCAATCACGCGCCGCGCGAGCCAGTGCGCGCCCGTGATTGCCAGCCGTCGCCGCCACCAGCACCGCACCCGCAGTCAGTTGTCCCGTTCGCAGCAGCCGCTCAAGCGTGAACGCCACGCCGGTGATTTTGAAGGCAGGCAGCCCGGCGCGTGACGTTTCATCCTTCACGATCAGTTCACCGATGCCGAGCTGTGCGGCCAGTTCAGGCAGGCGTCGCAGCGGCGTCGGTCGCATCCGCGGATGCTGATCGTAAAAAGCCGCAGCCTCAGCGTATTCGTCAGCCGTGAACAGGCCGCGAGTCGCAGTCTGACGCGATGATGGATTGATGAAATAACGATTCATGGCCGGTCAGCGAAAGCGAACAGAAGCACCCGGAAAGAACGAAATACACGGAACCAGCCCTGAAAATCAATGTGACGGTTTCGTCGGTTGCGTTCTTTCTGCGTGTGCCGTCAGCTCTCTTCTTCTTCGCCCCGGACTATTCTATAGTGCAGGTCGCCATCTCGCTTCCTGATTTGCAATGGAAAAGCAGGAAGAGAGATGACGGAACAAACAGAAATAACAGAACAGACGGAAGAGGGCCGCGCGGAACAGAAAGCTTTCCGTTTGTTTCGTTATTTCCGTTTGTTCCGTCATCTCTCTTTCTGACTGGCTGAAACAAACCTGACTGGGAGGATGATATGAAAAAGTCAGAGCAGAAGTCCGAGCGAAATTCGCGGCGCAGCTTTATCAAACTGGCTGCTGCCGGAACAGTGGCTGCCGGTTCGTATGTGCGCGTGAGCGGTGCGCCGCGAACTCACATTCTTGAAGCGGAGCCTGAACCACCACAGGCGGTTTCGGCCAATGACCGCATTCGCCTCGCCCTGATTGGCGCGGGCGGGATGGGTTTTGGCGACACTGAAACCGCGTTGCGCGTCAAGGGCGTCGAACTCGTCGCCGCTGCCGATTTGTATGATGGCCGCCTGGCCCGCGTCAAAGAGGTGTGGGGCAAACAGATTTTCACGACGCGCGATTACCGCGAGGTGCTCAGCCGCAGCGACATTGACGCGGTCATCATTGCGACGCCCGATCACTGGCATCAGCAGATTGCGATTGACGCGATGAAAGCGGGCAAGGATGTGTACTGCGAAAAGCCCGTCGTGCAAAAGCTCGAAGAAGGCCACGCCGTGATTGAAACGCAGCGACAGACGAAACGCATCTTTCAGGTCGGCAGCCAGTTTGTCAGCTCCATCGTTTACAAAAAGGCGAAGGAGATGCTGGCTGCGGGCGCGATTGGGCAGCTCAATCTGGTTGATTCAAGTTTGTGGCGGCGCGGCGCGATGAGCGCGTGGCAGTATTCGATTCCGCCCGACGCTTCGCCGCAGACCTGCGACTGGGAGCGCTTCCTGGGCCGGGCGCCGAAAGTGCCCTGGGATGCCCGGCGGTTCTTTCGCTGGCGCAATTACCGCGATTACGGCACGGGCATTGGCGGCGATCTGTTTGTGCATCAGTTTACGAGCGCGCATTTTGTGACCAATGCCATTGGCCCCGTGCGCGTTTATGCGACCGGCGGGTTGCGGTTGTGGAACGATGGCCGCGATGTGCCGGATCAGTTGCTCGGCCTGTTCGATTATCCGAAGACCGAGGCGCACCCGGCGTTTTCAATCAATTTCCGAGTCAGCTTTGCCGATGGCGGCACCGATCACGCAGGCTGGGGCACGTGGGTTTATCGCTTCGTCGGCAATGACGGCGTGATTGAAATCGGCGACGGCGTAACGCTCAAACGCAAACCCCCGGCAAAGGAACCCGGCACTTCGATTGACACCTTCCCGGAAAAAATTCAGGAAGCCTTTATGAAGGAGTACCGCAAACAGTATCCGAAAGGCGACCCCGAACTGAGCGAAACGCCGGAAGTCAGATACCTGCCGCCGAATCGTTACGACGAACGGCTGGATCATTTCAAAAACTTCTTCCGGGCAATGCGCACCCGCGAACCCGTGCTTGAAGACGCCGCCTATGCCTTC
>CAYWDW010000975.1:0-2114 GCA_964457105.1 uncultured Heliobacteriaceae bacterium | reverse complement strand
AATCTGTTCGATGATCTGATCGTTGCCGTGCGTCGTGATGGTCATGCGCGCCAGTCCGTCTTCAAGCGTCGGCGCCACGCAGAGCGTGTCAATCTGATAGCCGCGCGCGCTGAACAGGCCGGACACGCGCGCCAGCATTCCATATTCATCTGCCACTGTAACTGAAATTGTGTGTCGCATAGTTCTCTGTTTCTTATTGCAGGATCATGTCCTTGAGCGCCGCCCCGGCAGGAACAATCGGGAAGACGTTCTCTTCGCGCGCGACGCGCATGTCAATCAGCACCGGGCCGGGCGTGTTGAGCGCCCGTTCCAGCGTCGGCGTAACTTCGGCGGGTTTCTCGGCGCGGAAGGCTGGCACATCGTAAGCCTGCGCGAGTTTGACGAAATCCGGCGAGACTTCGAGATCAACCGACGAGTAATTATTTTCGTAAAACTTCTCCTGCCACTGGCGCACCATGCCGAGGTAACCGTTGTTGACGATCAGAATCTTGACCGGAATGTTGTACTGCCTGATCGTCGCCAGTTCCATCAGCGTCATCTGAAAGCCGCCGTCACCGACCACCGCAACGCAGAGATCATTCGGACGCGCCACTGCCGCGCCCATCGCCGCCGGGAAGCCGTATCCCATCGCGCCGAGGCCGCCGCTGTTGAGCCAGTTGCGCGGCGTGTCGAAGCCGTACAACTGCGCCGTCCACATCTGATGCTGACCGACATCGGCTGACACGACCGCCTGGCCTCTGGTGATGCGGTGCAGTTCGCGGATGACGTACTGCGGTTTGATGACGCCGTCATCCTGGTGATACCAGAACGGGTGCTGCTCCTTCCAGTCGGCAATCTGCTTGTGCCACGCGCTGCGGTCGGCCACCGGCTCACCCGCTTCAAGCTGCGCCTGAAATTCAGCGATCAGTTGTTTCGTCACCGCGCGCGCATCGCCCACAATCGGAATGTCGGCCTTGACGTTCTTGCTGATGTTCGACGGGTCAATGTCAACGTGAATGATCTTTGCGCCTTTGGCAAATTCATCCAGCTTGCCGGTGACGCGATCATCGAACCGCGCGCCGATGGAAATCAGCAGGTCGCTGTTGTCAACGGCCATATTCGTCCAGTAACCGCCGTGCATGCCCAGCATGCCGAGGCTCAGCGGATGACTGGCCGGAAACGCGCCAAGCCCCATCAGCGTGCAGGTCGTCGGCAGGCTGAGCTTTTCGGCCAGCAGGCGCACCTCTTCGTGCGCGCCCGCCGTAATTGCGCCGCCGCCGACATACAGCACCGGGCGTTGCGCTTTCAGCATGGCCGTCACCGCACGCCGCACCTGGCGCGGATCGCCTTCCTGCTGCGGCCTGTAACTTTTCAGCTCAATCGTTTCGGGATAGCTGAATTCAATCTGCGCGGCAGTGACATCCTTCGGCAGATCAACCAGCACCGGGCCGGGCCGTCCGCTGCTGGCGACGTGAAAGGCTTCCTTGATCGTCGGCGCGAGATCCTCGACGTGCTTGACCAGATAGTTGTGCTTCGTGCAGGAGCGCGTCATGCCGGTCAGGTCAGCTTCCTGAAAGGCATCGTTGCCGATCAGGTGAGTCGGCACCTGGCCAGTGAACACCACGACCGGCAGCGAATCCATAAAGGCGTTGGTGATGCCCGTGACGGCATTGGTTCCGCCGGGGCCTGAAGTCACCAGCGCCACGCCGGTTTTGCCCGTCGCCTGGGCATATCCGGCGGCGGCAAAGATCGCCGCCTGTTCGTGTCGCACCAGATAATGTTTGATCCCAAGCTGCTCGCCGCTCGTCGCGATCTCGTCATAAATATGCAGCACCGCGCCGCCAGGATAGCCGAAGACGGCATCAATCCCCTCGCATCGCAATGCTTCCAGAAAGATTCTTGCACCACGCATTTTCATAAAAGTTCACCCTGGTTGATTGCAGATTGCAGATTGAGGATTGCAGATTGTCCGAAGTGAAAAGATTGCTCCTGTCACTCAAGCTGCAATCCTCAATCTGCAATCTGCAATTCACAAGCTGAAATTAAAAGCCCCGGCGAGTTGTTCCGCTCGCCGGGGCTGGTCTTCGATTCCCTGTGCCTGCTTGTTCAGGCGGCCCATTCGGCGAGCGGTGCTG
>CAYWDW010000974.1:0-2119 GCA_964457105.1 uncultured Heliobacteriaceae bacterium | reverse complement strand
AACAGCGCAGGCTTCAGGCCTCGTCTGAATTCATGGCCCGCTCAAGTTCCCGCAGCCGGGTGATCACGCGCTCAATCATCCAGTCCGGGGTTGAAGCTCCGGCGCTCACGCCGACTCGCGCGACACCCTGCACATCTTCGGGCCTGATCTCTTCCGCCATTTCGATCAGTCGCGCCCGCGCGCAGAACGGCAGCGCCTGCTCGACGAGTTTGCTGCTGTTGGCGCTGTGGCGACCACCGATGACAAACAGCACTTCGACCTCGGCGGCCAGTCGCCGCACCGCGGCCTGATTCGCTTCGGTCGCATCGCAGATCGTTTCGCAAACGCGCACTTCTTCGGCGCGTTCACGCAGCGCGGCAATGATGGCCTGATATTTCTGCGGGCTGATGGTCGTCTGAGCAATCGTGCCGATGCGCTTCATCTGCGGCAGTTGCCGCGCTTCATCAACCGTTTTGACGACGTGCGCCTGACCGCCCAGATGGCCCAGAATACCGACGATTTCAGGATGCTGCCGGTCGCCCGCGATCACAACTTCGTAACCGGCCTGCTGCAATTCAACGGCCCGGCGCTGCGAATAATGCACGTAAGGGCAGGTGCCATCCATGACGCGCAGCCCGCGCGCTTTCAGATCATCGTAAACCTGCGGCGCGACGCCGTGCGCGCGAATCAGCACCACGCCGTCCTGAAGCTGCGACGACGCTTCGGCCACGCTGATGCCGTCGCGTTCGAGCCGTTCGATCTCCTGCTGATTATGAATGAGCGGACCGAGCGTCATCACCGGCAGCCCGCCGGATTTCGCCTGCGCGCGATAAGCCATTTCGACCGCGCGCTTGACGCCCATACAGAAACCGAGACTTTCGGCCAGCAGAATTTCCATCAATTCACTCCGTCAGCATTCAGCGCGCTGCGCAGGCCGCAGGTTGCCTCAGGATGCCAGCGGGATCGTGCCTTTTCGTTTGCCAGTCGCAGTGTCAGTAAGCTGACCGACAAGGGAGAGCAGCTTCGCAGTTGACTCGCGTGCGGCTCGCTGACAATCGGAAGGAATCGTGGCAGGTGAAAAGCAACGGACTGAAGCATTCAAACAGGTATCCTGGAAACTTCACTTAGTCAGAAGAAGGGATGACTCTAAAGGCTGACTGCGGCATTGTCAAGCAACAGCCCTGGTGCCGCAATCACGCCTCAGATCGCGTCTTCACTGCGGTGGTATTCACCGCTTTGGCGCGTCGTGCCGGGCGCTCCGCTGACTTCTGCGACCGCTTCCCGGCTGCCGCAGCGTGCTGAAAGAAGCGGCGCACTTCTGCCGGTTCAAGCTCGCGCCAGTCACCCGTTTTCAATCCCGTCTCACGCAAAAAACCGATGCGCGTGCGCCGCAGTCTGAGGACGGAATGACCAATCGCCTCGAACATTTTGCGAATCTGCTGATTGCGTCCCTCGTAAAGCACCACTTCAAACCAGGCATTGGTCGCGCTCTCCTCAATCAGTTTGAGCGAAGCCGGGACTGACGGATACCCGTCAATGCTCACGCCGCGCCGCAGCCGTTCAATCTGTTCTTCAGCCGGCTGCCCCTTGACCTTGACGACATAACATTTCGGCACTTTGCTGGTCGCGCCGGTAATCAGGTTATGAAATTCGCCGTCGTTGGTCAGCAGCAGCAGCCCTTCGCTGTTGAAATCAAGCCGCCCGACCGGATGCACGCGGCTGCGGTATTTGCCAACCAGGTCCGTCACCAGCGGGCGCTTCTGCGGGTCTGAAGTACTGCTCAGATAACCAGCGGGTTTGTTGAGCAGCAGATAGACTTTCTGTTTGCCGCTCAGTTGCGGATTGATGAGTTTGCCTTTGACCTTGATGGCATCGGTTTCGGGATCAGCCCGCGTGCCGAGTTCCTGCACGACCTGACCATTGACGGTCACAGCCCCGGCGACAATCAACTCTTCGGCCTTGCGGCGCGAGGCAATGCCCGCAGCGGCAATCAGTTTTTGTAAGCGTTCCTGCATATTTACCCATTCAACGCCGGTCGGCCTGATTCGTCAACTGCTCTCACCACAAGAAACACAAGGAGCATTAACAAGGAGCATTAACAAGGAGCATTAACAAGGAGCATTAACAAGGAGCATTAACA
>CAYWDW010000973.1:0-2125 GCA_964457105.1 uncultured Heliobacteriaceae bacterium | reverse complement strand
GATCGGGGCAGAGTTGATTGAAGGCTGAGAGCGTGTCCGCAGGCGGGTCAGTGTGTGTGATCTGTTGTGCCCGCAGTGTTGATGACTTTCGAGCCATCAATATCCTGCACTTTGGTTCGAGCCGGTCGTCCGGCTCCCTCATTGATGACCACCGCCCCGCCGCTGACTTTACCTGCTTCCAGTTCTGCGCCAGAGAACGTCGAATTATCTGTGCTACTGGATGAAGCAGCAGCAGCCTGAGCCTGAGGAGATGTGTTTACCTCGACCTCAGTATCTTTACGTTTGACCCTGAGATTGACCTGCCTGTTCAGGAAGATCACAACGGCAATAATCAGGGCAATCACAACCAGCGCAATCGCAAACATCCACATCATTTTCTCAGAGATCATGGCCGCTCTCTCCGTGGATTACTGTTCGTGGCAAATTGTACTGTATGGCTTTACAAGGCGGTGCAATAGTAACAGAGTCGTCAACAGTCGTCTATTCCAATGGAATGGGTGTACGAAGTCAAAGTTGAAACTGATTCAGCCCGCCTTCGCGGGCTGAATGCCGGTGAAGTCCTGATGGTTGGCGGACTCTTTGACCAAAGGCTTCAACTTTGACTTCGTACACCCCATCCGGCAACACAAGAAATGCTGAGCGGCGACACAGACTGCCTCGCTACTCGTCAGGCGATCAGGAATGCACAGCGGCGGCGCTCTTTCCGTCTGTCGAGTGGAAGAGACGAATGACCGTTTCTCAAACGCAGATCAACCTGAGGTGAGACGATGGGCAAAGAAAATTCAGCGATGCAAAAAGAACTGAAGTTATGGCTGATCCGCTGGGCAAAGGCTGAACCCGAACGCTGCCGCCGGGGAAAGGACTCAATATTTGAATTGCTGTGTGCTGGCAAATGGCTGCCCGTGAATCTTCAACCCGAAGATTACGGCCTGATCCTCGGATCGCTGCTTACTGGCTGTCACGACCATCGAATCTATTGCTGCATCGAATACGAGCCGCAATACAACGACAGACCGCCAACGGTGTCAGTCGGCTGTATTCCCCGGATGTTTGCCTGGAACGATGGCGACGAAGCGATTGCCTCGATCCCGATTCTGCTGCTCGAACAATACCTGGAACGATTGCAGGCCGGATGATCGTTGGGTTCAGGAATCCTCAGTCTGATTTTCAGTCATCTCTGACGCGCCGAACAGATTCGGCTGATTGGCGCGCGCGCTCGGTTTTTTCAGATGCCGCGCAAATTTCGGGCGGCCTGCCGGGTCGAGTTCGTTCTGTTCGAGGTTGGCTAAAATCTCACGCGCGCGCTCGACGACATTCAAGGGCAACCCGGCCAGGCGGGCGACTTCGATGCCGTAACTTTTGCTCGCGCTGCCGGGCACGACCTTGCGCAGAAAAACGATTTCGCCGCCGCGTTCGGACACGGCGACCTGATAATTTTTGACGCCGGGACGCAGCTTCGAAAGCTCCGTCATTTCGTGGTAATGCGTGGCAAACAGCGTCCGGGCCGAATGGTGCGGATGATCGTGCAGGTATTCAGCCACCGCCCAGGCAATGGACAATCCGTCAAAGGTCGCCGTGCCGCGCCCGACTTCATCAAGCAGCACCAGGCTGCGCGCTGTCGCCGTGTTCAGAATGTTGGCCGTCTCGGTCATCTCAACCATAAAGGTCGAACGCCCGCGCGCCAGGTTGTCAGCCGCGCCGACGCGCGTGAAGATGCGGTCCGTAATTGACAGTCGCGCCGCTTGTGCCGGCACAAAGCTGCCCATCTGCGCCAGAATGACGATCAGCGCGGACTGCCGAAGATAAGTTGACTTCCCACCCATGTTCGGGCCGGTAATCAGCAGCAGCCGGTCCGTCGTATTGTTCACCAGTAAATCATTCGGCACGAAACGTTCACCCAGCGTTTCAATGACCGGATGGCGCCCGGCTTTGATTTCAAGCTCGTCGCCTTCGTGGAGCTGCGGGCGCGTGTAACCGCGCCGGGCGGCGACTTCGGCCAGCGAGGACAGCACATCGAGCGTGGCAACAGCGCGAGCTACGCCCTGAATGCGTTTCGTCTCCTGCGCGATGCGGCGGCGGATTTCGGTGAACAGTTCGCCTTCCAGCGTGCTGATGCGCTCTTCCG
>CAYWDW010000972.1:0-2128 GCA_964457105.1 uncultured Heliobacteriaceae bacterium | reverse complement strand
AGGTCGCGGTGCAGGCGCGTGTTTGATGAACGCAGCACGCGCGTCGGGTGTGCGTTGCTGCGGATGAAATTGCGCACGATGCTGCGCACGGCAGCCATGCCCATCGCCGCGCGCACGCCCTTGCCCGCCACATCGCCAATCATCAGCGCCATGCGCTTGTCGCTCAGTTTGATGAAGTCATAAAAATCGCCGCTCAGATTCAGGGCCGGTTCCAGGCGGGCAGCGATGTCGAAGCCTTTCAGCGCGGGCGAACCGTCGGGAATCATGGCGCGCTGCACGTCGCGGGCCATCAGGATTTCGCGTTCCAGTCGCCGTTCGCGGTCAACGCGTTCGGTGTAAAGGCGGGCATTGACGATGGCGATGCTCAGATGGTTGCCGATGCTTTCGAGCAGTCCGGCCTGGTAATGATTGAAGGCATTGCGGCGGCGGCTTTCAAGCACAATCGCGCCGAGCACCTGGCCTTCGTAAAAGAGCGGGACAGCAATTTCAGAGCGCCGCCGTCCGGGCGCATCGTTGTTGATGTGATAGTCAGGATCGCGTGTCACGTCGCCAACGATCATCGTCCGGCGCTCACGCACGGCGCGCCCGACAATGCCCTGCGAAACGCGGGTGCGGCTGGCCTCTTCCGATTCCGCCAGGCCGTAGCCTTCCTCAACGTGCCAGACAAATTCATCGCTGCCTTCATCAATCAGGCCGACGAGCAGGTATTCGTAATCAATCACCCGGCGCAGCAGCGGCGCCAGGTTGTTGAGCAGATGATTGAAATCGAGCATCGAACTGATTTCGCGTCCGAGTTCGATCAGCATTTCCATGCCGCTGGTGCGCTGGCGCAATTCGTCGTAAAGCCGGGCGTGTTCGAGCGCGACGGCCAGATGATTGCTCAGCGCCCCCAGGATGCGCGCGTGTTCCGGCGTGAAGTGATCCGGCTCGGTGCTTTCGACGGTCAGCACGCCGATCACCCTGTGTTCATGGGCCAGCCACAACGGCACGGCGATTTCGGAGCGCGGTTCGTCGTTGCCTTCGGTTTCAGCGCGCAGATTGCGCGGGTCTTCGCGCAGATCGTTGACAATGATCGTCTGCCGTTCCAGCACCGCCGCGCCCGCGATGCTGTGATCGAAGGGAATGAAACCGAGTCGCTGCATCTCTTCCGGCTTGTAGCCGATGGATTTTTTCCAGATCAGTCCGCAGCGTTCATCATCCACCAGCAGCAGGTTGAAGAAACTGTAGCTGATGACTTCACGAATGCGCCGGGCCGCGCGCTCAATCAGTTCATCAAGATCAAGAATCGAAGTGAATTCCATGCTCAGATCGCGCAGCAGACTTTCGACTGACGGCGATGAGAAACCTGGTTCGGCAGCAGCAGGCAGCATAGTCTCAGGTTGCGGAGTGGGCTGATTGGAAGACATACGTTGCTGAACTTTCAGTCACGACCTTCGGCACAGTGCCGCAGGCGTCAGACGCGACAGGCCTCGATGGCAGCGATCACTTCATCATCGCCGGGGCGAAAAACCGGCAGCACGACCTTGCGAAAACGAATGCGGCCTGCGCCATCAATTACCACCACGCCGCGTCTGGTGCCGATCAGGTTTTTCATGTCGTAAGCGCGCACGACGCGGCCATCGGCATCCGAAAGCAGTCGCAGCGGCAGGTCGTGATGCTCGGCAAAGCGACGATGTTTTTCGACCGAATCGGTGTTGATGCCGATGACTTCAGCGCCGGTCTGCTGATAACGCGCCCAGTTGTCGCGGACGCTGCACATCTGTTTCGTGCAGACCGGCGTTTCATCCGCCGGATAAAACAGCAGCACGACGGTTTTGCCGAGCGCCTCGTGCAACTGCCAGTGATTGCCCTGCTGATCGGGCAGATTAATTTCCGGGGCAAGCTGGCCGGGAGCAGGGCCTGTGTCTGAAGTCATCTTCTCTCCTCGTGAATCGTCGCTGCATTAACTCTGCGAGTGGTAATCAGATTACGGCGACCTGACAGGTTTTGATCTTCAATTCTGCAATAGCGTTGCAAAATTTGCCAGCTTCGGCTTTGCCAGGGTGACAGGATTCGTGACCTGTGTTGTGCGGCACGCTGCCGCGGCGCGCTCAGTTTGAAAACTGATTGCCTGCGAATGCTCAGAATG
>CAYWDW010000971.1:0-2130 GCA_964457105.1 uncultured Heliobacteriaceae bacterium | reverse complement strand
TTCTGGAATTTTTTCGACCGGGTGCGAAAAATCAGCATCCATTTGGCCAACGGCTTCAGCGCCCAATTCCATCGCGCGCTGAAAGCCCTGGATGTAGGCGCTGCCCAGACCCAATTTGCCCGCGCGGTGGATCACCTGCACGCGTCCCTGGGTTTCGAGCGATAACT
The DNA here is from genome assembly GCA_964457105.1 of uncultured Heliobacteriaceae bacterium. GTDB lineage: Bacteria > Acidobacteriota > Blastocatellia > RBC074 > RBC074 > DASRDU01. The sequence continues at coordinate 1,963 of CAYWDW010000971.1, read as the reverse complement.
GGTCCGCGATCTGGCCGGTGCCGTCCGGACTGTTGTCGTCTACGACCAGCAGGCTCAGGTCAGGGCACGGCAGCGTAAATAAGGCGGAGACCAGTTTGGGCAGGTTCTCCGCTTCGTTATAAGTGGGAATGACGATGGTGGTTTTCAAGACGGCCTCGAGTGGATTTGTTTCCCCAACTCTGCTTTCAGGGAAGCCAGACCTTGCTGGGAGAAGGCGGCCGGCTGGAATTGGTGAACCTGCAAGGAAAGGCTGGTCTCGCCAAAGCGGCCGCTGGCGCGGTCCTCTTCGCTGTAAAAATAGGAAAAAGATTGTTCGATGTGCTTGCGGATGCGTTCGGTCAAGGCGGCGCTTTCGGTAGCCGGGGTGAGCACGATGAAATTGGAACGGTCGTACTGGCCGACAAAACCGGAGGCGATATTCTGTTCGCGCAGCAGTTCAAGTAACATACGGGCGGTGGCGCGCAGCAGGTCGTCGGCGGCCACGATGCCATACATCTCGCGGAAGCTGTCCAGGTTGAGAATCGAAACCAACAACAGGGCCTGGCCGCCGTTTTTGATGGCCGCTTCCATCTGCTCATCCACCAGGTCGCCTTGCGGAAGCTGGGTGACCGGATCAGTGAGCGTAATACGCCCGGCACGCTCAATGGCATTCTGAACGCGCAGGCGAAGTTCCTGAATGTCAAACGGTTTGGTGACGTAATCGTCGGCGTGCAGTTCCAGGCCGCGTAGCCGGTCGCTGCGCTCGCGCTTTTCGGTCAGAAAAATGATGGGGATCTCGCGCGTGCGGCGGTTTTCACGCAGGCGGCGGGCCACTTCGAACCCGTCGATGTCGGGCAGACGAATATCCAGGATCACAAGCTGTGGCAGGTTCGTTTGGGCGGCGCGCACGCCGTCCTCGCCCCAATTGACGGTCAAGACTTCATATCCCTGGTTGCGGAAAAATGCATTGAGCATATCCGCAACGTCCAGATCATCTTCAACGACCAGCAGCGTGTTTTTCTCTTCCACGGGAGCGCGGTATCCTAACCGATGGGTTCTTTATAAACGATAAACTCGCAGGTCGGATCCCCCATGGCAATGCACTTCGATTCATTCACGCGGAATTCGCTGCCGCCGGATACCCACTTGAGGCTTTCCTGGAGCAGGCCGGTGGCAATGTAGCAATCGGGCTTGTCGGTGTGCCGGCCGTAACAGACCGGGCAGCGGTGAATGGTGTAAATCAAGTGGTCATCTTTTTCTTCAACCGTCGAAAGCTGATCGCTGATCTGGCTGAAGATCTTGGCCATAGCGGGCAGGCCGATCCGTAATTTGGCCTGCAGCGGCAGCACTTTGAACGCCAGGTCGCCGACGCCTGCCAGCGCACCAAAGCTGCGAAGCCCATCGCTAAAGACGGCGCGCCCGGCGCGCAGCGCCAGGCCGCGTCCGCCGCGCGGACCGTACATTTCTTCCAGCGCGCCCATGATGGCAGAAACATCGGCAAAATCAAATGCCTTTTCCAGGTTGTCGGGCGGAAGATTCTCCATCAGATTGGGCAGGTTTGCCAGGTTGAGGATGGCATTCACGCCATTGCGACCCATTACATCTTCCAGCGATAAAATGGTGAGCCGCCCAAACTTATTGGGGTAATACAAACCGCTCTTGGGGATAGGTTGCATTTTGTTCTACCTCAGATGAGTTTGGTCAAAGCCTCGGCTGCGCGGCGCATGTCGAGGAAGATCAAGCCGAGTTTTGCCTGTTCGCGGGCCAATGCAGTCAAAACTGCATCTTCGCCCACGGACATGAGCACGACGTAGCCGCTTTCGCCTTTGATGTAGACCTGCTCGAGCGAGCCGCGGCCCAGTTCGTTGGCAATGCGTTCGCCCAGCGATAGCATTGCGGCTGACATCGCGGAGACCCGGTCTTCTTCGACACCCTGGGGGAGAGCAGATGCAATGGTCAAACCGTCGACGCTAACAATTGCCGA
>CAYWDW010000970.1:0-2130 GCA_964457105.1 uncultured Heliobacteriaceae bacterium | reverse complement strand
GAATGGGGGCGGGTAGTGAACAGCGGAATGTCACCGTGCGACAGATCGTCGCGTTCGACGCCGATCACGCGAGCCAGATCCTGATCGTCTTCAACCTCGATCCAGAGCAGGTCGAACAGGCGATCACGATCCAGCCCGTCGCGCAGGCAGTCAGGGTGATAGCTTTCGCGGAGCAGTCGCCGGTAGGTGCGCATCGAACGCAGGAAGACGCAGACTTCATCATCCGCGAAACGATTGAGTGGGCCGTCATCTGACAACAATTCGTCTTTGTGCGCGAGCAACAGCGAATAGGTGGCCGCGAAGCCGTCGAGAATCTCCTGCCGGTAAGCGCGGACATCAACTCCGGCGCCCTTGAGGCGCGGGCGATTCTTTCCGGCTTTGACCGGCTTGCGTCGGCGCCGGAGTCGCATCGTGTCGGTGCCGGTTCCTTCCCACTGCGGCAGCGCGTGCGGAGTCAACTGATGCTCAATCGTGCCGAGGCCGCTGCGGTCAACGCCAACGTGATCGTCGTTGTCCCAGACTCTTTCAGGCAACAGGCCGATGCGCATGACCGAATGCGACAGCGCGCGGTCGGCCACTTCTTCCGCCGGATCGGCGTCGCTTGTCAGCGAACTGCGGCGGCGCGGATGAAAGAGCGCTTCGAGATCAATCAGGAAAGGAAACTCGCCCGACGCAATCAGATTGTCGGCATGAAAATCGGTCGCGTCCAGCAGGTAAAGCAGCGCCAGATAGCCGCCCTGCCGATGATAGAAGCGACGGATTTCTGCGGCGCTCTGACAATCGCGCGCTACGGCGCATTCCACCCAGCCGTAGCCGTCGCGATTGATCACCTGCAGCGTCGGGAACGAAGGCGCTGCGCCGCGCGCATTGAGCCATGTCAGCAGTTCCTGAAAGTGCAGATCAACGGCCAGCGATTTCGGTTTGTAAACGATCCGCAAGCCCGAAGTGAATTTTGCAATCAGGACGGAGCGGCCTCCCCGATGCGCATCGGCGAGGCCGCCTTTCACACTCACGAGAACTCCGGGGTCTGATTCGGGCGCGAGCGCAGCCCTGATCTCAGCCCAGTCACGGCAGAGCCGTTCGAGAAATTCGAGACTGACCGTGACCCAGCGCTGAGCCTGTTCACTCAGCAGTCGGGCGAGCGCCGGATATTCCGCGAGCAGTGATCGCGCGCGGTCAGGCTCGCTCAGCCGATTGATGAAACTCTGAAACCGCTCTTCGGGCGTCGCGCCGGTGAGTTCTTCATTCAGCCGCGCGATGTTGAGTTCGAGCGCCAGCGTGCGGTTGAGCATGTCGAGCAGAGTTTCAGGCAGCAGGGCGAAGAGAATTTTTTTGACTGTCGCCGGATCGAATGGCAGTGGCGAAGCGCTTGTCATCAGCGCTGCAATGCCCGCATCGAAGCGCGCCAGAGCCTGTTCGATGAACGGTGCCGCGAGATTCAGAAAACCGACGGCGGGCTGCTTTCGGATCCATTTTGGAATGAGTTGATGAAAGTCAGTGACCGGCGGCTGAGACAATGCGGCGTCAAGTTCGACGAGCCAGGCCGGAGGCTGCGGGAAACGCGCGCGCAGAGCTTCGACCGGTTCACGCAGCACCCGCCGCAGTTGCGGCTCAGTCAGATTGTCGAGGGCCAGACGGCGCGCGAAATACGCCGGGTCATCGAATGGCTTTTGCGCTTTCCAGCTTTGCAGGCGATAGCGCGCCAGTTCGTCTTCGATCAGTTCCGGCGCCTCAGCAGATCGTTCGGCAGACAATCTTTCAAGCAGCATCGTCGCTCGATACCAGACCGCATTTTCAGACGAGCGCAGATTCATAGGGGCTTGTTTGACGCCGGAGCGCGATGGTCCAGGACTGAAATCAGTGAGATTCAGGAAAGCGAAAACGCGATGTGAAGGGCGGGCTTCACATCGCTTCCATTACTGCTTAATCAGTGGCAGGCTCAACTGGACTTGCCGGATTTGCCGGACTTGCCGGACTTGCCAGACTTGCCGGACTTGCCGGATTTGCCAGACTTGCTGGAGTTGCTGGAGTGCTTGGCGTGATGTTTCCCGTGATGTTTCGCGTGGTATTTCCCTCCGCCTCCGGCGACGGCATCCAGGGCCGTGCCCGTCAGTTCGATCAGGCCGGCGG
>CAYWDW010000969.1:0-2133 GCA_964457105.1 uncultured Heliobacteriaceae bacterium | reverse complement strand
CTGCTCGGCTTCATCACTGCGGTCGTCACGGCGCTCATCCGTGCGGCGATAATCCGGCTGACGATCATCGTGGCGCGGCTCGCGCTGAATTTCAGGGCGTGAATTGACCGGGCCGGGCGCGTCCTGCGCCACTTCGTCGTGGTTCTCGTGACGGGCTGACGGGTAGCTTTGACGGTCGCGCTGTCCGCTGCCGGAAGGCGTCCACGCCGGTTCGTTATTTTCAGGGGCAGGTTCGCGCACCGGCCCGCGACTTTCCGCCGGATTGCTTTGCGGTTGCGGATCGCGCGACACCAGAATCGTCGGCGCAGGGACAGGCGGCATCTGCGGCGCGGCGGCAGGCGGTCTGACCTGCGGCGCAGGCGTCGGCGTTGGCTTTGCAGGCGTGACCAGCGCAATCAGTTGTTCACCCAGGCGGCGCGCCAGTGATGGCTGTTGAGTCGCACCGTTTGATTGCCTGTCCGGCGCATCTGAACCGGCGGCGACGCTGCGCGGCGCGAGCGGCTGATTTGATGGTAGCGCCTGCGTCTCAGGTGAAGGCGCGGCCTTCAGCGTTTCCGCATCTGCTTCCTGATGCTGCGTGAGCGCGGGCAGCGTCGAAGCGATGTAAGGTTGCAGCGATGACCAGAGCTGCGCGCCATACAGCGCACCTGCCGCCAGCATCAGCACCAGCATGGCCGCGAGGGCCAGCACGCGGCGGCGACGGCGCGCGTCAGCCCGCTGAAGTTCAGCGAAACTGTGATCGGCCACTTCAGTCGAAGCGACTTCAACCGGATTGACAGCAGGCTCCGGCAGGGCCGCCATGACCGGCTCCGGTTCAGTCGGCGAGGCTGACGCTGGTTCCGGCAGTTCCAGGCCGCTGAGAATCGTGGCCAGACTTTCCGGCCTGGCATTGAGCGGCACGACGACGCGGGCCGAAACTCCGTCGCGGTAAGGCCGCAAATCAGCGGCGAATTCTTCAATGGTCTGCGGGCGCTGATGCGGGTCTTTGGCGAGCGCGCGCAGAATGGCGGTTTCAACTCCGGCGGGCAGGTCAGGCACGAGCAGGCGCGGGCTGACAGGTTCATCTTTGATTTGTCTGACGGCCACTTCAGTCGGCGTCAGCCCCGTAAAAGGCCGCTGCCCCGTGACCATTTCATACAGCACCACGCCGAGCGAATAAATATCGGAGCGATGATCAATCGGCTGATTCTGGCATTGTTCCGGCGACGCATAAGCGACGGTGCCGCTCAGCACGGCGTACTGTGTGAACGGCGGAGTGCCGGGCGGTTGCGGAATGCGCGCAATGCCGAAATCAATGATTTTGAGGTTCTGTAATGTTGTGTCAGCAGCCTGCTCGCACAGAAACAGATTGCGCGGGTTCAGATCGCGGTGAATGATGTCGCGCGCGTGAACGGCGCTCAGCCCGTCCGCGACGGCTTCGGCCAGGCGAATCGTTTCGCGCACGCTGAAACGTCCGCGTTCGTTCAGTTCTTCGCGCAGCGTGTGGCCCTGCAAACGCTCCATCACAATGTAGCGCAGTTCATCGGTGATGAGGTCCGTATCAAAAATTCGCACGATGTTCGGGTGCAGCAGGTTGACCAGGGCGACCACTTCGCGGCGCATGCGCTGGAGCATTTCTGCCCAGTAATTGCGCAGCGCCTTCTGATCGAAGGCTTCGCCCGGCGAGTTGCGCACAAGCTGGCGCGGGTCGCTGACTTTGACGACGACCGTCTGATCGGTGTGCAGATCGGTGGCAATGAAGACGGTGGACAAGCCGCCTGCGCCGAGGTGTTCGTGAATCAGGTAGCGTCCGCTGAGGCTGCAATTGAGCAGCCGGTCAAACTGAGGTTCACGCGGATGACCGCAGTGCGGGCAAAAAACCGTCAGGTCGAGCAGGTCACCGGAACAGCGTGCGCAGCGTGTCATAATTGGCGGCTCCTTCAAATTGAAGATGACCAGAACCAGATGAAGTCGGGAAGCGACTTTAATTCAGGTTTCCCACTGGGAAGGTTTAAGGGTGCGCAGAGTATAGAAGAAAGTCGCCGGAAAAACTATCGGAATTCCGCGAAAGCGCAGCCGGGTGTGGAGTGCGGCGAGAACTGATACCGCTGGCAAACTCACCGCTGATTCCCCAAACCGTGATAAGTTAGCGTC
>CAYWDW010000968.1:0-2140 GCA_964457105.1 uncultured Heliobacteriaceae bacterium | reverse complement strand
CTCCCATGGTTTTGCTCCAATAGTTTTGCGGCAGGTCTGCCGTGTTCATTTGATGGCCGGAATCACCTCGCGGCCATAAACATCAACCGTCTGCTCTTCCTCGCCGCACATCAGGTAAATATTGAACTGCGTCACGCCGACTGACTGCAGTTCCTCAAGGCGGCGCACCTGCTCGGCCACCGGGCCGACGAGGCAGAAACGATCAACCACTTCATCAGTCACAAACTCGGCATTGCTGCTGCCGACTTCGGCGTGATGCAGGTAGTTGTAGCCCTGACGGTCACGAATGTATCCGGTCAGTTCAGGCGGCAGTTCTTCGGGTTTGTAGCGCGAGACCAGATCAGCCACGTGATTTGACACGAGCGCCGGGAACCAGCGCACCCGGTCGCGCGCGACTGTCAGATCATCCGACACCCACACCGGCGCGGCGCTCATCACTTTGATTTTGCTGAAATCGCGTCCGGCTTCTGCGGCGCCTTCGCGCACAAAGCCGAGACACCATTTGATCAGGTGCGGATCGGCAAATTGCAGAATCACGCCGTCAGCAATGCGTCCGGCGCAGCGCAACACTTTCGGGCCGTAACCGGCCACCCAGACCGGCGGCACTCCGGCATCGGCCCACGTCATCTGAATCGGCTGATCTTCGTAAACAATCTGCTGACCGCTGCACAATTCGCGCACGACCTGCACGGCTTCTTCAAGGTTCGCCAGCGTCGTCGGCTTTTTGCCCATCACGCGCCGCGAACTGTCGCCGCGCCCGATGCCCAGATCCATCCGCCCGCCCGAAATGCGATTGAGCGTCGCCAGCAGGCTCGCCGTCACCGTCGGATCGCGCACCACCGGATTGGTCACACACGTTCCCATCCGCATGTTTTTCGTATTCGCTGCCATCAGCGTCAGCAGCGGGTATGGCTCCTGCCACAACACGTGCGAATCGAAGATCCAGCCGTAGCCGAAGCCGACAGCTTCAGCCTGGCGCGTCAGACTGACGATGCGCTCAGGCGTCATATCGGGTTTGAAGGTAATGCCAAACTCAAGCATGAATCAGCGCCTCCTGAAATAATCATCCACGCCGCCACTCAATGTATCTTCGTGCTGCTTCGTGGATAAAATTCTGATCGTTATTCTTTGACCAGCGCGCCGTAAGTTTCCGGCCTGCGGTCCCGAAAGAACTGCCACGTGTTGCGCACCTCGCGAATCAGATCAAGGTTCAGATCAGCTATGACGACAGCATCTTCATCACGCGGCGCCTGCGCCACAATCTGACCGCGCGGGTCGCAGAAATAACTCTGCCCGTAAAACTCACCGATATTCCATGGCGCTTCATAACCGACGCGATTGATCGCCGCGATGAAATAACCGTTGGCAACGGCGTGCGCGGGCTGTTCGAGCTTCCACAAATATTCAGACAGTCCGGCGACTGTCGCTGAAGGATTGAAGACAATCTCAGCGCCGTTCAGGCCGAGCGCCCGCGCGCCTTCGGGAAAATGCCGGTCGTAGCAGATATAAACGCCAATCCGCGCAAACGCCGTGTCAAAGCACGGGTAGCCCAGATTGCCCGGCTTGAAATAAAACTTCTCCCAGAACCCCGGCGCGACGTGCGGAATGTGGTTCTTGCGATACTTGCCCAGGTATTTGCCATCGGCATCAATCACGGCGGCGGTGTTGTAGTAAATGCCGCTGATTTCTTCTTCGTAAATCGGGACGATCAGCACCATGCCGTGATCGCGCGCGACTTCCTGCATTAGTTTGACCGTCGGGCCATCGGGAATCTTTTCAACTGCTTCATACCATCGCGTCTGCTGTTCGGCGCAGAAATACGGCGTCGTGAAGACTTCCTGCATGCATAGAATCTGCGCGCCTTCCCTGGCCGCATCGGCGATCAGTTCGAGATGTCTTTCAAGGTTGATGCGTTTGATTTCCTCAATCGGCAAATCCGCCGGAGCGGCGTTTTTCGCCTGAATCAATCCGCATTTGACAATCCGTGCCATTTCTTTTTCTCCCTGCTGCCCGGATGCGGTACGGGGAGCGGTAGCGACCTGGTGACTTCGCTATTCGCGGTCCTGAATCAACAGGTCGCTACCGCTACCAGGACTGTATCTGCATGCAGCAAATAATTATTTCGTGGATAAATAAGGTA
>CAYWDW010000967.1:1445-2141 GCA_964457105.1 uncultured Heliobacteriaceae bacterium | reverse complement strand
GCGAAATTATACCACGCGCAATTGCGAAAGCAGCCCGCAGAATTCGACCGCGCGACATTCGGCCCAGAAGCGATCTTCGTGCTGAAGCCGCCCACGCTCGCGCGCCATAAATCCGACGTGCCCGCCGTGTCGCGGCGCGAGCAGCAGCAGATGCTCATTCGCGGCAATCATCGCGTCAGTGAACGATGCATAAGGAATGAACGGATCATCCTGCGCGGTAATCATCAGCGCCGGCACGCGAATCTGCCGCAGCAGCGGGCGCGAACTCGCCCTGGCATAGTACCCGTCAGCATTGCCAAAGCCCCAGCCCGGCCCCGTCACCACATCATCAAACTCTCTGAGACTGCGCACGCGATCAACCCGGTCAGGGTCGAGCGTGCCAGGAAAAAGCTGCGCCTTGCGCCGCACGCGCGCTTTCAGGCTGCGCAGAAAACGTTCTTCATAAAGTCGGCACTGCGGGCGCGCAATCGCGTCACAACACGCCGCCAGATCAATCGCCGGACTGATGGCCACAATGCCGCGCAACTCAGGCGGCGCAGCGGCTCCGAGTTCACCGGCAAACTTCAGCGCCTGATTGCCGCCCATCGAAAACCCGACGACAAAGATTTCGGGCAGCCGCTCAACTTCGATCAGTTCCCGCACGATGGCGCGCAGTCGCCGTCGGCGTGATCGTCAAAGTGACGGGTCTGGTGCAGC
>CAYWDW010000967.1:0-1435 GCA_964457105.1 uncultured Heliobacteriaceae bacterium | reverse complement strand
GCAGGTCGCAGGTCAGCCCCGAATGATAAAGCGTCGGCGTCAGGTGTTCGGTGTCACCGCAATTACGCACGTTCTGCCGGATGACATTGAACCCGGCGCGCCACGCTTTTTCCGCCGTGCCGAGCATGTACCCGCGTGCGGCGTGACCTTCGAGACCATGCACGAGCAGCAGCGTCGGATGCCGCCGGCGTTCGGTCTGCCAGTGACAACAGGCGAGGACCTGTGTTTCCGGTTCGGTCTGAAACAGGCGCGCTTCCTGCGGCCAGGCGGTGGCAAAACGGCGCGGCCAGAGGCCGGTGAAAATGGTCATCGCGTGACCGCTGCGCAAGCCTGCCGGTGGAATGAATGGCTGCTGCGCCAGGCGGTCAGCAACCGAACTGAGATCCGGCAGGCCGGACTGAGACTGTAGTTGTTCTGCTTCAACCCGGTTGTGATAACTAACCTGCGCCGGTTGATGATGCGCTGTCTTTTCTGCTTTCATTTGCTCGTGTACCGCCAGCGCCCCTGCCTCTGAGAACCGCTGCGGCTGGTTGTCCCCCTGTAATTCGGGTAGGATGACAATTCATCCCGCGCACCGAATCTGATTCGGTTAATGGTGCGTCAGCGCTGCGCCTTCAGGCCTGATGACCCGCCGTGCAAATTGCCGGGAACCGGCGCTGACGGCCTGACGTTAACCAGCACGACAAGTGTCCGTCAACTGCGAATGATGATTTTGAATGAGGGAAATTATGCTTCGTCACTGCCCGGAATGTGAAAAGGACGCGGCGCTCGGCGCGCGCTTCTGCCGCACCTGCGGCGGACGGCTGACGCCTGAAAGCGAAGTCACAGCAGCCGGTACTCGTGAGTATTCACCTGCACAGCAGGCCGCGGCGCAGGCTGCCGCGCCGCCGGCCCCCGCTGCCGACGCGGCCAGAGGTTCAGCGTTTCTGACCCCTGACACATCGCGCCTGTACCATCCGCCGCAGGCTTACCCACAGCAGATGGCCAGGCCGAAAAAAAGCTGGAAGGCCGTCTGGATTACGCTGACTGTCTTTCTGCTGCTGATTATCGCCGGGCTGGCGGTGACGGTGGTCACGGTTATCAATCACGCTTCCCGCAGCCCGGTCATCGTGGCAGGCCCGGACGAAAGCGGCGCGCCGCAGAGCGGCATTCCATCAATCCCCGGTCAGCCCAATCCGCCGACCAATCCGCCGCCGCCACCGCCACCACCACCGGGCAGTTCATCAACGCTGACGCTGGACAATCTGAAATATCCCGGCGCGTCAATTGACCAGGAAGTGACAGTCGCAGGTCAGGAAATTCTGGAGATGACAACTAATGACGGTTTGTCAAAAGTCAGAGACCATTACAAGGAATTGCTTGGCGCGCGAGTGAATGTCGAGGACGAGAAGCCGGGTGAGGTCACGCTGATTTCCAAAGGTGAGTTGCCACTGAT
>CAYWDW010000966.1:0-2142 GCA_964457105.1 uncultured Heliobacteriaceae bacterium | reverse complement strand
GCTGAGACCGTGCTGGAGCAGTTGCAGCGCGATGTCTGGACTCAGATTTCGCACACCAATCATCCGCGCTTTTTTGCGTTCATTCCGGCGCCGGGCAATTTCATCAGCGTGCTGGCTGAAACGCTGACCGCCGGATATAACCCGTTTGCGGGCACGTGGGTCGGAGCTTCGGGCGCGGCGCAGGTCGAACTCGTCACGATTGACTGGCTGCGGCAGTTGTGCGGACTGCCTGAAACGGCGGGCGGACATTTTGTGTCGGGCGGTTCGATGGCCAATCTGACGGCCCTGGCGGTGGCGCGGCACATCAGGCTGCAGGATCGCACTGAAAATGCGGTGGTCTATTATTCAGATCAGACACATTCGTGTGTGGACCGCGCGCTGTGGCTGCTTGGCTTCAGGCCGGAACAGATTCGTCGTCTGGAGTCTGATGATGAATATCGGCTTGACCCGGCGCGGCTGCGCGACGCGGTGACTCAGGATCGGGCGGCGGGGCGGCGGCCTTTCTGCGTGGTGGCCAATGCCGGGACGACCAACACCGGGGCGATTGATCCGCTGGAGGCGCTGGCTGATTACTGCGCGCAGGAAAATCTGTGGCTGCACCTTGACGGAGCTTACGGGGCAGCGGCGGTGTTGTGCGAGCGCGGCAGAAAGTTGCTGGCCGGCCTTGAGCGGGCCGATTCGCTGGCGCTTGATCCGCACAAGTGGCTCTTTCAGCCTTACGAAACCGGCGTCGTGCTGCTGCGCGACGGCAGCCTGCTGCGCCGCAGCTTTCACGTCCTGCCCGAATATATGCACGACACGAACCGCGCGCTTGAAGAGGTCAATTTCTGCGAACAGGGCGTACAACTGACGCGCAGCTTCAGGGCGCTGAAAGTCTGGTTGTCATTCAAGGTCTTCGGCGTCGCTTCATTTCGCGCCGCCGTTGAGCGCGGCTTTGAACTGGCGGCGCTGGCCGAACGCACGCTGCGCGAGGCCGGATGCTGGCAGGTGACTTCGCCCGCGACGCTGGCGATGGTGTCGTTTCGGTATGTGTGGTCGGGAGCGAGCGAAGCCGAACTCAACGAATTCAATCAGCGCCTCGCGGCAGCAGGCATTGCGGATGGTTTTGCCTTTGCGAGTTCGACCGTGCTGCGAGGCCGGTTCGCGCTGCGCCTGTGTCCGATCAATCCGCGCACGACGGATGAAGACATTCGCGCTTCGCTGGCGCGGCTTGAGCGACTGGCGAGCGAATTAAGCAGGTAACGACACGATGAAAAAGAGAATACAGCGTGTGACCGTGCAGGAAGGTTATGACCTGTGGGCTGAGACTTACGACACGACGCCCAATCCGGTGGTGGCGATGGACGCGCGGCAGACGCTGTCAATGCTTGCGCCGCAACCAGGCGAACACATTCTTGATGCGGGCTGCGGGACGGGGCGCAATCTGAAAGCAGTGGTCAGCACGGGCAGTCACGCCGTCGGGCTGGATTTTTCGCACGGCATGCTCAGAGTTGCCAAACGCCGGTTGCCGCGCGTGCCGCTGCTGCGGGCCGATTTACAACGGCAGTTTCCATTCAGGGCCGAATGTTTCGATGCGGTGCTGTGTGCGCTGATCGGCGAACACCTGGATGATTTGCGCACGACCTTCAGCGAAACGCGCAAGGTGCTCAAACGCGGCGGCAGGTTTGTCTTTTCGGTCTATCACCCCGAACTGGCAGCGGCAGGCAAGGAAGCCAACTTTCAGCGCGACGGCATTGAATACCGGCTCGGCGCTGTGCGCTACACGGTGGCTGATTATTTGAACCTGCTCGAAGAGGCCGGATTCAGACAGCTCACTTATCGTGAATACCAGGGCGATGAAGCGCTGGCGCGACAGGTGCCGTCAGCCGAAAGCCTGCTCAACGTCCCGGTGCTGCTTGCCATCGAGGCCCGCCGCGAGAACTGAATCACAGATTGGCCAGGATGAACTTCAGCATGGTTTCGCGCAGGTGTTTGTTCAGGCGCGGGTCGGTAATGCCATGCCGCGATTTCGGGTAGACCATAAACTCGAAGAACTGGTCGGCCTTTTGCAGTTCGTAAATGAACTGAATCGAATTCTGCAAATGCACGTTTTCATCAATCAGGCCGTGAATCAGCAGCATCCGGCCTGACAGCTTGTCGGCG
>CAYWDW010000965.1:0-2143 GCA_964457105.1 uncultured Heliobacteriaceae bacterium | reverse complement strand
ATTTCCGGGCTCTTCGCCCTGCAGCACCTGGTCGACCGGGGACAGCTCGACAAGAAGTACGAGCAGACGATGTATACGACGTTCCTGGCCTCGGCCTTCCGGTCCATCCGCTTCGGCATCAACGAAGCGCACGGCAAGGGCGTCGCGCTGCAATTCAACTATCTGACCGACGAAGGCGCGTTCACTTTCAATGAAACGCACGGCACCTTCAGCGTTGATCCGGCGAAGATCAAAGCCGCCGTGCGCAAACTGACCGGCGAGATTCTGACCATTGAGGCCGAAGGCTCTTACGACAAGGCGAGCGCGCTGCTGGATAAATACGCGGTGATCAGACCGGCGATGCAGCGAGCGCTCGACCGGCTGCAGGATGTCCCGGTGGATATTGAACCGAAATTCCCGCTGGCGCGCCACGTGGCCAATGCCGCAAAGTAATCCGCAGGGCTTTTGCACAGTGCGATAAAAGATTTCCCCCTGAAGGGCAATGACACTGCATAGAAGAGCGATGACCGCAGCACACGGAAATAACGGCAAGTTTCTGCTGCCGTTCAGTGTGGCTTTCGTCTGTTCCGTTATTTCCGTCTGTTCCGTCATCTCTCTTCCCGCTTTTCCATAGCGATGAAGAAAAAATACAAACGAAAAGAAGCTGAGGCAGCCTTCGAGCCGGATGCAGTGATTGCGGCCCTGCGCGAATTTCCTGATGGATTGTCAGCGCAGCAGCTCGCTGAGTATTTGAATCTGGACCGCGCGCAGCAGAAAAACCTCGCCTGGACGCTGAATCGTTTGCAGGGCGCAGGGCTGCTGCGGCGATACGGCAATGACTTTCGCTGGGCCGATTCACACCGCGCGCTGATCGGCACGATCAGGCAGCGGCGGCGCAAAACGATCATCTTCATTCCTGACGACAAAGCTGAAGCGGCGCAGGGCCGCATTCGCATTGCGCCCGAAGAAACCGCCGGGACTTTTGACGGTGATCGCGTGGTGATCAGTCTGTTCATGCTGTTCAGGCTGTCCAGGCAGTTGCGCGGCCATGACCGCGAGGGCAAGGTTGAACTGCTGCTCAAACGCGGCACGCTGCGGATTGTGGGCCGTTACCGGACGACCTTTCGTCATCACGGCTTTGTTGAATCGCTGGATGAAAAGTTTCCGTATGAAATTGATGTCGAAGAGTTCAGCGATGAAGTGGCCGCGAATGAACTGAGCGAAGGTTCCATCGTCGTCATCGAAGTCACGCGCTACCCGGTGGCCGGGACTGATCCGGCGGGGCGCGTGGTGCAATACCTCGGCGCGTCGTCGGCAGCGCAGGGCCTTGACATTGAAATCGTCATCCACAAACACGACCTGCCGCACATCTTCCCGCCTGAAGTAATCGCCGAAGCCGAAACTGTTTCGCCCGAAGTCACTGCGGAACAGCGCGCCGGGCGGCTTGATCTGCGCGACGCGCCGACGGTGACGATTGACGGCGAAACCGCGCGCGATTTTGATGACGCCATCAGTCTGAAGCGACTTGATAACGGCAACTTTCACCTCGGCGTACACATCGCTGATGTCAGTTATTACGTGCGCGCGGCCACGGCGCTCGACGCTGAAGCGCGGTTGCGCGGCACGTCGGTCTATTTTCCTGAACGCGCCATTCCGATGCTGCCCGAAACGTTGTCGAACGGCATCTGTTCGCTCAATCCGCAGGTTGATCGCCTGGCAATGTCGGCGCTGATGGAAGTTGACCGGCAGGGCAAAGTGGCCAGCTATGAACTGCGCGAAACGGTGATTCGCAGCCATGAGCGAATGACTTATACGAACGTCAACAAGCTGCTCCGGCACGAAGACCCGGCGCTCTCGATGCGTTACGCCGAGCTGCTTGAGCTGTTTCGCACGATGGAAGAGCTGGCGCGCATTCTGATTCGCCTGCGCGAACGACGCGGCGCGATTGATTTCAACCTGCCGGAATCAATCTTTGAATTCGATGATGAAGGCCGCATCGCCAGGGTGTTGCGGGCCGAACGCAACATCGCGCACCGCATCATCGAAGAGTTCATGCTGCTGGCCAATGAAACCGTCGCCGGACACCTGGAACGGCTGGGCGTGCCTGCCATCTATCGCATTCACGAAGAACCCGAACCGCAGCGCGTGATGGAATTCGCGGAAC
>CAYWDW010000964.1:0-2144 GCA_964457105.1 uncultured Heliobacteriaceae bacterium | reverse complement strand
ACTTATATTTCAGGCCGTGTATTGACTCGATCATTGAGGAATTTCAATTGAAGGCCATTAGCAGTACACAAACGGAAATAAAGCGGACGACCACGCTAACAGCTCAGGGAGCGGGGGCACAGGTAAAAGGCATCATAATGTGCATAGGTATGAAATTTATTCATCGCTATGTGTTCAGGAACTGGGCGCGTGAGACGTCCTGATATTTATTCATCCTTCATCATCCCGGTTTCATCATTCCGTTCTGAGCGCAATCATCGGGTCCACCTGTGTTGCGCGTCGCGCCGGAATCCAGCAGGCCGCGAGTGCGACCGCCAGCAATAGCAAGGCAATGCCTGCGAACGTCAGCGGATCAGTCGTGCTCACTTCAAACAGCAGACTGGTCATCAGCCGCGTCAGCGCCGCCGCCGCGACGAGGCCGATGCCGACACCGACGAGTGCGAGTTTCAGCCCCTCGCCCACCACGAGCTTCAGCACGTCGCCCGCTTGCGCACCGAGCGCCATTCGCAAACCGACTTCGCGCGTGCGTTCGGCAACGGCATAAGCCATCACGCCGTACAACCCGATGGCGGCCAGCACGAGCGCCACGCCCGCGAACAGCCCGATCAACTGCAAATTGAAACGCGGTTGCCAGAGCGTATCGGCAATCACCTGTTCCATCGTCACGACATTTGAAACCGGCAGATTGCGGTCGAGCGCCCTGACCGTTTCCTGCGCCGCTGCGGCCAGGCTTCGGGCTTCGACGGTCGTGCGGATGACCACCGTCATCGAGGTGAATTGCCGGGCGACGCCGGTGAAAAAAACTCCGCTCTGCTGGAATGGCACATAGATTTCGTTCGATGGCGCATCTGTCCAGCTATGCTGCTTAACATTCGCCGCCACGCCGACGATGGTCATCCATTGCGGCGCCTGCGAACTGTCGCGCGGATCATCCAGCGTGATGCGTTTGCCGACGGGGTCTTCCGACGGCCAGTATTTTTTAGCCAGCGTCTCGTTGATGATGGCGACGCCCGGCGCGTCTGGCGTGTCGCGCTCAGTGAAATCGCGTCCCGCGCGCAAGCCGATGCCCATTGCCCGAAAGTAATCCGGGCGGCTGACGCGGAAGAAGGCTTCAATATCCTGTCCGGGCGGCGGCAGCGGGCGGCCTTCGATAGCCAGCCGCGTTCCCCACGTGTCTCCGGCCAGCGGCAGATGATTGATCGCGCTCGCCGACTCGACGCCCGGCAGAGCGGCGAGCCGATCCGTCAATTGCCGGTAAAACGTCTCACGCGACGGCCCCACGTATTGCGAAGCGCCGGCCAGCGAAACATCCATCGTCAGCACGTTGCGCGGATTGAATCCCGCGTCAACCGCCTGCAGCTTCAAAAAACTGTTCATCAGCAAACCCGCGCCGATCAGCATCACCAGAGCCAGCGCCAGTTCGGCGACAACCAGCGTCTCGCGCAAGCGGCGGTGCCCGCCTGATGTTCCGCGCCCGCTTTCTTTCAGCGTCTGATTCAAATCCGGTTTTGAGCTGGTGAGCGCCGGAGCCAGCCCGAAGAGCACACTGGTCACGACCGTCACCGCGAGCGTGAATCCGAGCGCCGCCGCGTCAATCCTGATTTCACTCAAACGCGGCAATCTGACGCTGAAGTTTGTGCTGTTGCCCGCCAGCAGCGTCGTCAGCCAGTCAACGCCCCACACGGCCAGCAAAATTCCGACAGCCGCGCCGCCGAGCGAGAGCAGCAGGCTTTCAGTCAGCAACTGCCTGACGATGCGCCAGCGGCTGGCGCCCAACGCCACGCGCACGGCGGCTTCCTTTTGCCGGGCAGCCGCGCGCGCCAGCAACAAACAAGCCACATTCGCGCAGGCGATCAACAGGACGAACCCGACGGCGCCTGACAAAATCAGCAACGCCAGCCGAACGTTGCCGACTACTTTTTCATTCAACACGTCCACGCGGACGTTGAGGCCGGTGTTGGCCTCCGGGTAAGCCAGAGCGAGCCGCTTGTTTATCGCCTCCACATCGGCCTGTGCCTGTGTCAGGCTCACGCCCGGTTTGAGCCGCGCAAACACGCGCAATGAACTGCCGCTGCGATTCGTCGCGCGATTGCTCAGATCGAGCGGCGTCCACATTTCGGCGCGCGTCGCCCAGAACGGCGGGA
>CAYWDW010000963.1:0-2154 GCA_964457105.1 uncultured Heliobacteriaceae bacterium | reverse complement strand
CAGGTAATTCGGCAGAATGTGTCGCAGCAACGGGTTGTCTGAATTGCCCAGCACCTTTTGCGACAACAGGCCGAAGCCATAAATCAGGCCGATGAGCAGCGCGCGCCGCACGAGCGCTGAACGCAGCATAAAAAGCCGCACGAGCAGCGGCACGAGCAGGTAAAACTGAATTTCGATTTCCAGCGACCAGGTGACTTCGTTGATGCGGCTGCCCTGGCCATAAACCAGACCGTGCGCATAAAAGAGGCTGGCCATCAGATTCGGCAGCAGCGAAACGGCTGCGCCGGTTTTATTCCAGAGATAAAGAAAGAAGAGAATGAGGCAGAGTACGTAAGGCGGCTCAATGCGCGTCACGCGGCGCAGGTAATATGATTTCAGCGACGGCGGCGGCAGCCCGGCCAGATATTTGCGCGCAAAGGGCAGCGCCAGGATAAAGCCGCTGATGACGAAGAACAGATGCACTCCGAAATGACCGCAGTAAGCGGCAAACACCAGCCACGACTGCTCGGCGGCGGCAAACCATTCCTGCGGCGAACGCACCACGCCCGATCTGCCGCTGCGGGGCAGATAAATCGCCATCGTGTGATGCAGGATGACTGTGGAAATGGCGATGAACCGCAGCCCGTCAATTTCGGGAATCAGTTCGCCGGTCGAAGTGACGCGGGACAACCGGCCAGCCAGCCAGTCACCCGCCCGGCGCAGGCCTGATGAATGGGAGTTTTCTGCTGAATTCATTGCGGAGCGGCAGCCGCGTGCCCTTGCCTTTTGGCGTTCTCCAGGTATCGTGATGCGATCAACAAACAAGGAGATTATCAGGTGGTTCCCTACAAGACAATCCGCGATGCACAGACCGGCGAGACCCTGATGGAGATTGCCCTGACCGGACAGCAGTTGCTTGATAATTCGCTGCTCAACAAGGGCAGCGGATTCACCGAAGCAGAGCGCCACGATTTAAGGCTGCTGGGTCTGCTGCCGCCGCACATTTCGGTGATCGAAGATCAGGTGTCGCGCAATTACGAAAATTTCAGGCGGCAGGGTTCCGACCTCGAAAAATACATCTTTCTGGTGTCGTTGCAGGATCGTAACGAAACGCTCTTTTACGGCGTGTTGCAGGATCACATTGCGGAAATGATGCCAATCATTTACACGCCGACGGTCGGCCTTGCCTGTCAGCGCTTCAGCCACATTTACCGCCGCCCGCGCGGGCTGTATCTGTCGTGGCCCCGGCGGCATTACATTGACGAAATTCTGGCCAACGCGCCCAATCCTGAAGTCGCCGTGATTGTCCTGACCGATGGCGAGCGGGTGCTGGGCCTCGGCGATCTGGGCATCGGCGGCATGAATATTTCGGTCGGCAAGCTGTCGCTTTACACGCTCGGCGCTGGCATTCATCCGGCGACGACGCTGCCGATCTTTCTGGATGTCGGCACCGATAATCGTGAACTGCTGAACGATCCGCTTTACCTGGGCTGGCAGCACGAACGCGTGCGCGGGCAGGATTACGATGACTTCATCGAAGCTTTCATCAGCGCGCTGGTGCGGCGGTTCCCGAAGGTGCTGCTGCAATGGGAAGACTTTGCGCGGCACAATGCGCGGCGATTGCTGGAGCGATACCGCGACCGTCTTTGCACCTTCAATGATGACATTCAGGGCACTGGCGCGGTGACGCTGGCCGGCCTGCTGGCGGCGGCCAGGGTCAATGGCGAACGCCTGAGCGGGCAGCGCATCGTGATGTTCGGCGCCGGCTCAGCCGCCACAGGCATTGCCGAACAGATTATCGCGGCGATGAAAAGCGAAGGTCTGTCAGAGCCGGAAGCAAAAGCGCAGTTGTGGCTGATTGACGTTGGCGGGCTGGTGCATACGGGCCGCCGCGACCTGGAAGAGATCAGTCGGCCTTACGCGCAACCGCTGGAACGCATCGCCGACTGGCCGGTCGCAGACCGTGACCGGCTGACCCTGGGCGACGTGGTGCATCACGTCCGGCCTACGGCGCTCATCGGCACGGCGGCACAGACTGGTGCCTTCACCGAAGACATCATTACCGAAATGGCGCGTCACGTCGCGCGCCCGATTATTTTTCCGCTTTCAAATCCGACTGCGATGTGCGAGGCGAGTCCGGCTGACCTGCTGAAATGGACGGCAGGCCGCGCGCTT
>CAYWDW010000962.1:0-2155 GCA_964457105.1 uncultured Heliobacteriaceae bacterium | reverse complement strand
GCCAGGCTGGCAAAAAGGCCAGGCACCGTCGGCTGTATGTCGCGCAGACAGCCGATGCACCGAATAAAGACAGACTGAGAGCCGAAACAGCACATCTGTCTTAGCACGGCCACATTCCGTTCGCGGCCTGTGAATTGCCCCTGCCTGATGGTTGCAGGAAGTGTCATCGCACAACCTGGCCAGTCAGCCGCAAGGCTGAAATCACTTGCCAGGTCGCGTCATCAAATCGGTGGAGAGCTGTCTGTGAAATTGCTGATCCAGCCTGCCGACGGAATTGCGCCGTTGCTGGCGGGCATCAAAAACGCCAGGAAAAGTATTGAGATTGTCATCTTTCGCCTCGACCTCCGCGAAGTTGAAGCGGCGCTGAAGGCGGCGGTCGAGCGCGGCGTGGCGGTGCAGGCCCTGGTGGCGTGGACCAGCCGCGACGGCGAACGCAGCCTGCGCAAGCTCGAACAACGGCTGCTCGATTGCGGCGTGACGGTGACGCGCACGGCTGATAACCTGGTGCGGTATCACGACAAGTTCATGATTATTGACCAGCGCGTGCTGTACCTGCTGGCCTTCAATTACACCGCGCTTGACGTGCGACACAGTCGCAGTTTCGGCATCATTACGCGTGACCGCCAACTCGTGCAGGAGGCCCTGCGCCTGTTCGCCGCCGACACCGCGCACCAGCCGTTTACCCCTGCGCTCAATAATTTTCTGGTCAGCCCGCTCAATGCGCGCCAGCAACTCGCCGCTTTTCTGCAGGGCGCGCGTCGGCAACTGCTGATTTATGACAACCAGATCACTGACAACCAGATGATCAAAATCCTCCAGGCGCGCGCCACCGCCGGAGTCGAAATCCGCATCATTGGCCACATCGGCAAGCGGTCAGGCGGCCTGACTGCGCAAAAGCTGCGCGACCTGCGCCTGCACACGCGCATCATCATCAGAGATGGTCATCAGGCCTTTATCGGCAGTCAGAGCCTGCGCCGCAACGAACTTGATGCGCGCCGCGAAGTCGGCCTGATTGTGCGCGACGCCAAAGTCATCAAAGGCCTGCTCGCGGTTTTTGAAGCAGACTGGCAACAGATCATAACCGCCGAGAAACAGGCCGTGAGCGCCAGCGACAGCATCGAAACCGCCGCCAGAATTGCGCGCCAGGCGCTCGAAGCCGTTGCCAGCGAATTGCCGCTGCTGTTTTCTGAGGTCAGCGAAGCCGTCATCCTGACGGCCACTGAAAACCACCTGTCGCTGCCCGAACCTGCGCAGGTTCAGGCCGCGGTCCGGGACACTGTGATCGAAGCCGTCAGAGAAAAGATCAGAGAGGCGGTGACTGAAGCCGTCAAAGAGGCCGTCCATCGCGTCAGAAATGCAGCCTGATAACTACCCTCTGGTTTGAGCGAAATAATTGAATATTTCTGGCATCATCGGCGTGACCAGGTTCATCATACGGACGGTTGTGGCGGGCGTGGTGATGGCAAAAGTCATCCCGCTGGCGCGACCAGCTTATCGGTCAGCTTTCAATCAGGAGTTAATCGTGGCGACCTGCCGCCCGCATTGTTTTCAGGAAGTATGAAGAAGAATCAAGTCTCGTCTGTATTTGTAACCAGTGATCTGATGAAAAAGATTGCGACGTTTGCGCTGACCCTGTTCATGCTCTTTCCGGTCTTACCGACAGTCAGCGCGGGGGCGCGTAAAAACAAGGATTTTCCCACCATTGACATTTCCAATTTCGGCAAGGTCAATGACCATTTCTATCGCGGCTCGCAGCCTGAAGGCGCGGATTATCAGCAACTCGCCGCGCTCGGCATCAAAACCATTATTGATCTGCGCCACGATGCGAAGGATTTTGCCAGGCCGCAGGCCGAACGCGCCGGGCTGCGTTACATCAATTTCCCGATGAGTGATCGCAGGTATCCGGCGCCTGACACGGCGCAGCGGTTTCTTGAAATCGCCAACAACCCGGCGAACTGGCCTGTTTATGTGCATTGCGCCGGGGGCCGTCACCGCACCGGCATTATGACGGCGGTCTATCGCATTACGGTGGATGGCTGGGATCTGGACCGCGCTTATCGTGAGATGAAGGATTACGATTTCTATACGGCGTGGGGGCACTAGGCGATGAAGGATTACATCTTCGATTATGCCCGCGCCGCCGCGCAGAAAAACA